>JBGTRS010000102.1:0-11606 GCA_041940665.1 Pyrinomonadaceae bacterium
AGCAGATCGCGGCTTTCGGGCGATTGAAACTGCACGTATTTGGCCACATCCACTGCGGGTACGGCGTCCACGAAGAGTTCGGCGTGAAGTTCGTCAACGCTTCGACCTGCGACGAGCAGTACAACCCGACGCAGCCTCCGATCGTCATCGACCTCTAGCATCCGAAAACAATTAATAATTATCTGCGACAACAACTTTTTCGGTGTCCGTTGCCTTGCTAAAATATCCCCTTTGCCGATGACGGAAGACGCCCTCGAAAAATCAGAAAACACTGAGATCAAGGCAAGCGAGCCAGCTTCGCTCAAGCCGACCTCCGAAGAACTCGCCGTGCTACGGCCAACTGAGCGGACGGGTTTCAAGCTAGTCCGGGCGATGAACTTCGGTGTCTGGAAACGGTTCTGGACCTTCTGCCAGCGGCACCTCGGATCGCTGTGGATCTTCGTCGCGACGTACAATCTGATGAACGTTTTCGGGATCGAGAACGTCGAGAACTCTGATCCGAAACGTCCCCTGATCCTCGTCGCGAATCACCGCTCGTTCTTCGATATGTACACGGTTTCGAGTGTGATGTTCCGCCGGACGACACGACCGATCACGCTGTACTTTCCGGTACGGGCAAAGTTCTTCTACGACAATCCCGTGGGTTGGTTCGTCAATCTCGTGATGGGCTGGTGGTCAATGTATCCGCCGTTTTTCCGTGAAGCGAAAGATGCCTCGAAACGCGAGTTCGATAAATATTCCGTCCGGCGGCTGATCCAGATATGTGCGGAAGGCGAGGCCCATCTGATCGGTTTTCATCCCGAAGGCAAACGCAATCTCGATCCCGACCCGTATAAATTCGAACGGGTTCAGCCCGGCATCGGCAAGATCGTTCTGGATGCGAAACCGCAGGTTATTCCCGTTTTTATCGCGGGCTTAGGCAACGATCTGCCGAAACAGATTCTGGGCAACTGGACGGGCGGCGAAAAGATCCGCATCTGGTTCGGTGAGGAAATTGATCTGACGGGATTTTACGAACAAAAAAACACGGTCAGAACCTACAAAAAAATCGCCGATCATCTGATGGAAAAAATCGGCGAACTCGGCGAACTCGATAGAGAATATATGAATCGCTAGGATTATTTATTACTTAAAAATTTTCTTGAAGAAAGTGCCAGATCCTTTGCCCGCGGAAGTTCTTCGACGGCTTTTTGAATCTGCGGATCGTTTTCGATCAAAACCTGCTGTGCGGTGACATTGCCGTATCTGGCGGAAACGAGATTGTAGCGGATTCGTTCCATAATAAAGTTTTCTTCGGCTTCGAGCTGTTCGGAGGTTGCCGCAAGTTTGGTTTCGGTTTTGACGAAGTTTTTATATGCCTCGAAGACTTCTTTCGTAATTGGAAATTCATCCGGCGTCACGCGATGCCCGAAATTCAGTTGGATCGGTATCTTGTAGTTTTCCAGACCTTTGATGTTTCCCGCAGACAATTTACGTGAGAAAAAGAAAATCGAATCAAAAAGTTTGTTTTGAAATGTGGTTATTTGCGGCGATTTGACGATCTCATCGGGCGTAATGCCGTCGCCGCCGTAAACCTTTCGGCCGCTGATCGTTTTCTTTGAGTAATTCTGTTTTTGTTCGTCCGTCAAATTTATCTTGTGCTGATAATAGTCATAAAGATTGCCGTTCGAATAATCTCTCTGGATCGAACGCCCCGACGGCGTGTAGTATTTGGCGGTCGTTAAGGTCAAACCCGCACCGTAAGGCAGGTCGAGTACGCTTTGCACCAACCCTTTGCCGAAGGTTTTTTCGCCGACGATCAATGCCCGGTCGTAATCCTGCAATGCACCGGCGACGATCTCCGAGGCGGATGCACTTTCGCCGTCAACCAGAACGACGAGCGGAAAATGTTCGGGATTTCGGTTTTTAGAAGTCCAGCGGCGGTTATCAATTACGAATCGGCCGCGCTGCGAAACGATCGTCTGACCACGCGGCAGAAATTTTTCGGCGACGCGAACCGCTTGTTCGAGTATTCCGCCCGGATTGTTTCTGAGGTCGAGAATCAGGGAATTCATCCCCTGCTTTTTGAGTTCGGTCAGAGCGACATTGAGTTCATCAGTGGTGGTGTAATTAAATCCGCTTGAAAGATCAACATAGCCGATGTTGCGGCGTAAAATATAGGCGTCGGGAATCGAAGGCTGAGCGACCCGGTTACGGCGGATGGCGACCGTTTCGATCTTGCCCGAGTCGGCCCGTTCGACTTTCAGACGCACGGTCGTCCCGATCTTTCCGCGTACTTTATCGCGGACGAAGAGCGAGTCCTTTCCGCCCGTCGGTTCGTTGTCAACGGCAAGGATCTTATCGCCGAAACGCAAACCGCTCTGGAAAGCCGGTGAATCGGGAAAAGTTGCGACAACATAGGTTTCAACTTTGCCGTTCGTTTCGTAATTGGCGATGGTCGCACCGATGCCGTAATATTCCGACCGCTGATCGGACAGAAGTTCGCTGTATTCCGTGGCGTCGAAATAGTTCGAATGCGGGTCGAGCGTACTCAACATTCCGTTGATCGAAGATTTGGTGAGTTCGTTGATGTCGGCTCTTTCACCTTCAACGTGATTTTTCTTGATGATCTCCAACGCCTCTTTGAAATCATTCGTGATCTTATATTGATTTGCTTCGCTTGTAGTTGAAGGCGTTTTTTTGCTTTTCTCCGTTGAAGTCGAAGCCGAGAAGAGTTTCCCGCGGCTGATCTGAAAGGGATCGGTTTTCGGTGCCTGTGAGATGCTTTTCTGCTTTTCCTGTCCGAAAGAAAAACCCGAAAATAAAAACAGATATACCAATAAAAATCCAGAAAAACGCTTCATAAAATTAAGCCTCGCAAGAAAAGTAAACCTACGGCTTTTCCATTCGCAAAAATGATCTGGTCGTGAATGCCTTGAATGTTACAAAACGCACTTCCATTTCGCAAGCCGAAAGCTTCCAACTTCGTGTACAAAATATGTTTGCTTTCTGAAAAGTCTTAATAACAAAATATTTCCAGCTAAATGTTTTGTTTTTTACAGAAATTTGGTTTAGTGTTTATTTAAATCAATACAGCCGACAAAAATATGTCCGAAAATAATGATCAAAATTTTGAAGAAAGACTGCGAAAGGTTGTCGAAACCGTTGATGTGGCCAATCTGCTGACCGTTCCTTTGACCGATTCGATCGAAAACCTGCTGGAGATTTCAGCCCGTTCGATGAATTCCGAAGAAGCCTCCGTTTTGATCCGCGACGGCGACGAAGGCGATCTCAGGTTTCTATGCGTCATCGGGCAGGTCGCTCATCAAATCAAGGGAATGAAACTACCCGCCGGAAAAGGTATCGCCGGTTTCGTATTTTCTTCGGGACAGCCGATGACCGTCAGCAATGCCGAAGAAGAAGAAAGTTTCTATGCCGAAGTTGATAAACAGACGGGTTACTCGACGCAGACAATCCTCGCCACACCGCTTCAATACGAGGGAAATATCATCGGCGTTTTGGAATACGTCAACCGCGTCGGCCGGCCGCCGTATCAGCCGTTCACGCCCGAGGAAATGGACACGGCGGCGATCTACGCCGTCTCGATCGCATCCCTGGTCAACGCCTATGAATCAACCAAAGTTTTTACCGAACTCGGTAATGAAATGCTTGCTTCGGACGAAACCCTTTCGGTTGAAGAGTTTCAGGAATGGCTCGAATCGGTGCGGGCGACGACCGATCATAAAGAGATGATAAAACTTGCGGTTTTGGTCAGAGAACTCGCAATGCGTGGCAAATCCGAACGCAAACTTTGCAAAGAAATTTTGGAATCGATACTGAGTTATTCGGATAACAATACCGACATCAAATTTTCAAGTTTATAAAGGTTAAAAGGGAAAAAGTAAAAAGTAATAAAATTTAATAAAAAAATCGTCAATTAAATCTTTTGATACTTTTTACTTTCATTTTTTATGAATTCGTCCGTTTCAAATGAAATGATTGAGGCCGCAAGTGAGTTCTTGCACGATGAGGAATGGAAAAAATGCACCGGAAAAGGTGTCGAGGTGGCGATCATAGACAGCGGTGTGGATGTCAACCATACGGATTTGAAGGGGAAGATCAAGTATTCGTTCGAAGCGGAAAAAGAGGGAAGCCGCATCAGGTTTATTCTGTCGGACGTCAAGGATTCCGCCGGCCACGGCACGGCCTGTGCGGGAATAATTTCGAAAATCGCCCCGGAAGCCGAAATTATCAGTATCAAAGTCCTCGGTGCGACGGGGTTGGGCGACGGCCACGCTTTTCTGGCCGGTTTGGAATTTGCTATCAAGCAAAAATACAAGATCATCAATCTGAGTCTCGGGACGACCAAACCGCAGTTTGCCATTCCCTTAAATGACCTTTTAAATCGGGCCTATCAGGAAGGCTGTATCATCGTCGCCGCCGCCAACAATCTACCGCAACCGAGCTTTCCCTCGATCTTTACTTCGTCGGTTATCTCCGTCAATAAAAAGGATGAAGAAAATCCGTTCAATTTTGATTTTAATTACGGTAACGAGATCGAACTTTCCGCGTCGGGCGTAAATGTCCGGACGACCTGGCTCAATGACGGTTACCGGAAATTGACCGGAAACAGTTTCGCCTGTCCGCATATTGCCGGGATTATCGCACTTCTTCTGGAAAAATATCCGAATCTGACGCCTTTTCAGGTAAAATCCGCACTTTATTTGATCGCCAAAAAAAATCAAAATTAAACGGAGTGCGGGCATTCGTATCAGCAAGTTCGGTTATTTGATTTAATTTGTATTTTCGATATAGCCAAATAACGCACGGAACAAAAAATTAGCATTTCATTTTTTGCGGGCAGGGATGTTGGCACTCCAATAAAACCCTTTTGATTTTTCCAACGTAAAATGGTTTTATTAAATTTACGCCAATTTCAAAACCGAGGCGTAAAATTACACTTTCAAGAGCAATATCAAACATCTATGTCAGAAAACTTAAACTTATCAGATTTACAATTAGAGGAATTTACACTTGAGAACGGTTTGCGGGTTGTTTTAAATCCCGATGATTCCGTCCCGGTCGTGTCCATCGCGGTTTATTACGATGTCGGTTCGCGGAATGAACGCGAAGGCCGGACGGGCTTTGCCCATCTTTTTGAACATATGATGTTTCAGGGTTCGGAAAATGTCGGCAAAGCGGAGCATTTTCAGTTCATCATGAAAGCCGGCGGGACGATGAACGGCACGACGAGTTCGGAACGGACGAATTATTATGAAACACTGCCGGCCAATCAACTGCCACTCGGTCTCTGGCTCGAAAGCGATAGAATGCGGACACTTGCCGTCACGCAGGAGAATCTCGACAATCAACTCGAAGCCGTCAAGGAAGAAAAGCGGCTCAGATATGATAATCAGCCGTATGGTCAGATCTTCGATATTCTGACGACGATGATGTATCAAAATTTCGCCAATTCGCATTCGACCATCGGTTCGATGGAAGACCTCGACGCGGCGACGGTCGAAGATTGCCGGAATTTTTTCAAAATGTATTACGCCCCGAATAACGCTGTGATGGTTTTATCGGGAGCGTTTGATGTCGAACAGGCCAAAGAATTGATCGAAAGGTATTTTGCGACGATTCCGAGCCAAACGAAACCGCCGGAAATTGATGTTTCAGAGCCGAGAGAAGTGGCTGAAACCTATAAAAAATACGTGGACAAACTCGCCCCTCTGCCCGCCTTTTTGATTGGCTGGAAGATTCCGCCTCGTCGGACAAGAGAATTTTACGCATTATACTTAGCCGGAAAATTGCTCTACGACGGCGAAAGCTCAAGGCTTTATCAAAAGCTCGTCAAAGGCGAAGAATCCGTTACACAACTTTTCGGATTCACGGACGAACGCCGCGGACCTTCCGGCATTATGATCGGGGCGATTCCGAAGCCCGAAAAGGATCTGGATAAGATTCGCGAAACGATCGTCAATGAAATCAAGGATTTGGCGGAAAACGGGGCGACCGGGGAAGAGATGGAAAAACTTCGCAATCAGTTGATCAATGATGAGGTCCGTTCGCGTCAATCCTCGATGATGCGTTCGCAAAGCATCGCCGAATATACGCTGTACGACGGCGAGCCGAATCTGATCAATACCGAAATTCAGGAACTTTTAGAAATTACGTCCGGCGAGATCAAAGAAGCGGTTGATAAATATTTGAATACGGATAACCGGTCACTGCTCGATATCGTTCCGGGCGGTGGTCAATAAAATTGGAACGCCGGCATCTTGCCGGCAACCAACGCTTGTTAGCGTTGGAGCAAAGATTATTATTTCTATTTTTTATGTTGAATTTAAAATTCATACGTTTTTTTTCGTGCTAACGCACTCATAGCCGGCAAGATGCCGGCGTTCCTTTTAATAAATTATGAATGAAGATTTTCGTAAATTTGCTCCCGAACCATTGGAAGCAATTCCTTTTAATGTTCCGAAGCCGTTTAAGACGACGCTTGCCAACGGATTAAAGATCGTCATTGTCGAGGACAAACGTCATCCCCTCATCAATTTCCGGCTGGCATTTCCGACCGGCGACATATTCGATCCGGAAAACGGTGTCGGCGTAACTTCAGCGATGGCGGCAATGCTCAATGAAGGATCGGAAAAACACACGAGCAAGGAAGTTGCACAGGAGATCGAACGGCTCGGGGCAAGCCTTTCCGTCAGTGCCGGATTTGACAATGCGATCGTTAAAGCAAATACACTTGCTCTCTACAGATCGGAAATCCTGAAACTCATCGCCGAATTGGTTCTAACGCCGACTTTTCCCGAAAATGAACTGGAGCTATACAAACAAAACGCTATCGAAGGTTTGAAGTATCAGCGTTCACAGCCCGATTTTCTGGCCGATGAACAGGTTTCCAAAATAATTTACGGCTCGCATCCGTATGGCATAAACTCGCCGTCGGAGGAAGATTTCAAAAAATTAACCCGCGAACAGCTTGTTGAACAGCATAAAAAACTTTTTATTCCGAATAACGCGATCTTTATAATCGTCGGCGATGTCGAAGGCGAGGGTCTGGTCAAAGAGATCGAAGATAATTTCGGCGATTGGAACGGAGGCGAGATCGAAAATCGGGGATTTCCCGGTTTTCCGGAACGCGGGCAGAGAACTCTGACCATCGTTGACCGTCCCGGTTCGACGCAATCGAATATCGTTCTGGCGAATCTCGCCATCAAACGAAATCATCCCGATTATTTTCCCGTTCTGGTTATGAACCAAATTCTCGGTGCCGGTGCTTCTTCGAGACTTTTTATGAATCTGCGGGAGGAAAAAGGTTACACTTACGGAGCTTATTCTAAAATTTACGCCAAACGTTTCGGCGGAGCTTTTGAGGCAACTTCGGAAGTCCGCACGGCTGTCACGGGTGACTCCTTAAAAGAATTTTTTTATGAACTCAACCGCATCCGCGATGAAAAGGCTTCGGAAGATGAGTTGACCGATGCGGAAAATTATCTGACCGGCGTTTTTCCGATCCGGGCCGAAACGCAGAGCGGTTTGACTAACTTGATCGTTTCGCAATATCTGTATGATCTCCCGGAAGATTATCTGGAGACCTACCGCGAAAATATCTCCGCCGTTACGCTCGAGGATGTTGAACGGGTGGCGAATGAATATATCAGCCCGGAAAAACTGGCGATGATCATCGTCGGCGACGCCGAAGAGATTCTGCCGCAGGCAAAAACTTACACGGATGAAGTTGAGATTTTCGACACGCACGGCAAACCGAAAGATCTGGCTGGGTTTTCGGTTGATAAAAATGCTGAAACGGCCGATGTCGCGGGAATCTGGAATTTATCGGTCGAGGCGATGGGACAGAGTTTGGATATCAAATTAAATCTCGAACAGGACGGCGAGAATCTTTCCGGCACACTCGAATCAATGCTTGGAGCCGGTGAGATCAGCGACGGCAAAGTTGCCGGAAATAAAGTTTCGGCAGTTTTAAAGACCGAATTTAACGGTCAGGGACTCGAGTTGGGATTAAAGGGAAATGTCGAAGGCGATACGATGGAAGGCACTTTCACAACCTCGATTATCCCGATGCCTCTGGAATTTAAGGGGAATCGGAATTAAAATTTTCATTTTCATAAAAATCACGAAGAACTTTAAGTTAAAAAAAATACCGTATAAGTTCTCCGTGATTTTTTTATTCCCGGCCGCTTAATTTCCATCCGAGCCAACTCATCGGTATGTAGGCGGCGACCAAATCTAAAACGATAAACCAGACCGGTGGCAACAGCAGAAATGAATTGATGATTCCGCCGAGCAGAAAGAAACAACCGGCGATCAAAGCCAGAGTTAACTGATGACTTTTGGCGATCAGAGCCGTTGTCCAGGCACCGATCAGGGCACCGACGGCATGAGCCAGAAACGGAGTGATAAAATGTTTCAATTCAAACATGGGCATCGCCGCTTGCAGGCTTTCATAGTCATTGACATTGACGCCTTCCGGTGGCGGGATGATCAAACCTCCGACCAATATGATGCCCATATTTACTATACTGAATGTAACAAAACCGGCGATCACAGCTAAAATATTTTGTATTATTGGATTCATTTTTTTCTTGAAATTAACGACGCCGGATTCAAATAGTGCGAAACCGGCGTTGTGGATTTAGATTATTTCTAATCACATTTTAATGTTATAAGTGCAAACGTCGCACCGGTCGGGTCCTGAACAACGGCCATGCGTCCCGTTTTCGGAATATCATGCGGTTCGCCGATAAGTTGTCCGCCTAATTCTTTGACTTGTTCGATGCAAGCATCAACATCATCAACCGCAACATAATTCAAAAAATGCGGCGGCGGAATTTCGCCGCCAAACATTTCTTCGGTCATCTGATACATTCCGCCCGAACTGTAGCCTAACCCCGTGTCGTATTCCCGATATTCCATCGGAATGTCGGGATTTTCGCTTTTTGTAATTTTCCAACCGAAAAGTTTGCTGTAAAACTTATCACAGGCCTCCAGGTCGGTCGTGGCGATCTCCGTCCAGCAGAGCGTCCCGTGTTTCGGCATTTCCATTTGTTCTTGTACTGCTTCTGACATATAAATTAATTTCCTCCAAATATATTTAATTTTTTCCTGCCCGCGGCTCGTTCGTTTAATTTATCTGTGTGTGAAAGTTTTTGTCAGTGAAGATGAAAGGTGGGTTCGTTGAATTGTAAAACAGCTTCGTTAAATTTGTCTGAATAAATTATCAAAAGCTCAAAAAAATTGAGGAACTGAGTTGTGAGTGAGGTGACGGCTACTCTTTCGTGGAGAAAGCAGGACGGTTAAGTTTTCACAACTCAGTTATAAAGTCCGGAAAGTTTGGAAGTCTGGGAAGTCTAAAAAGCCCGTTGAAACAGACTTTCGAGACTTGCCGGACTTGTCAATACTTTCCAAACTATTATCCCGCACGACGCATCGGTGTCTGTGTTTCGTCTATTTGATTTTGCTGTATGTCCTGTAAATGCTGAATCAAAGCGGAAGCCGCCCGTTTCGATAATTCATCCGTTCGGCAATTCATCAATTTGTTTGATTCTGCGTCGGCATCAATTCCGATCTCTCTCGAAATCGCCCGGATCATTCCGAGTTGTTTCGCCGTGACCAGATCGGACAGCGATTTGGCGATCGGGTTGGCCGGAAAACCGTTTTCATTATTGGCCTCCCGCACGGGAACTGCACCTTCACGTTCGATCGTATCGGATTCTTTTTTATAAAGTTCGCGGGCGATGCCGAATTTGACCGCCGCCCGTTTGAGTGCGTCGTGTTCGGCTTTTTTAATTCCCATTTCGCTGTGAGCGACGCCCGTTCCGATCCCTTCGCGGGTGATTCCGTCAATCGTGATCGCTACCGTAACGGTCACAATGTCGCCGATCTGGCGGATGTCTTTGACCGTATGCATCCAATTCGGTGTCGTTTCGTCCAAAATATCGGCGACCGTGTGCCATTCAACGTAATCAACCATCTGCACCTCGCCGTTGCGGTTTTTCCAGCCTTCCCGTTGTTTGACGAGATTCGGATTGACGTCCTTTCGTAATTCTTTTAACTTGGATGGAAAATCCAGAACATTGTTCGAATTTTCAAAACTTTCCGCTTCTTCCGCCGTCATAAACGGCATTTCTTGTAAATTATTCATTTTGTTTTTACCTCTTTTTTCCGCAAGTTGATTCGATTCAAGAATCTTTTTCGTTCCGGCTTGTCCGTCTGCCGAAACATCATCTTGAATTTCATCGGCCTTCTGTTCGCTACGCCCGGACTGATCGCGTAACTCAGTTGCGTTTTCGTCTTTTTGTTCAGCCCTTTCAGCTTTAACGGTAATTTCCGTTTTCACTTTGACAGGCTTTTTGGTAACGGATTCGGTATTTTGTTCGATGAGAGCATATTTGACTGCTAAAATATGTTCGCACCGAAATTTCGAATCCTCGATAACGGCTTCTTCAAATTCCAGACAATTACAACGGATCTTTCCCGCTTCGTCGCGGCGGACTTCATAAGAGTTCTGCCGGCCCCGCAATGAAGGTGTCGAAACCCGAAAAAGATCGCCATCGCGGTTGACCAAACCCATGGCCGCGATCGATCTGGCTCTTTTTTCTCTTTTTTCCGCCGAATTATTTTCTTCTGTAATTACTGCCATCATTCTTACCTCTTTTCCAAGTAAATTGTTGTAATCTCTGTTACTTAGAATCAGATAAAACTAAAAATGTTTCATCTGTGAAACATAGTATCACAACGCTTATTTTGTTGCAAGTGTGAAACGAGGTGTTGCAATTAAAATATTTTTATGATATTTTGTTTTACGGATGGCACAAGAGATTTTTGTAACGTGAAATCCTTGTGAATAAAATTTTTAACTTGAGAGTTAAGTGGAGAAATTACTATGGCAAAAAAATTAAAAAGCGATGGATTGATCAGCACGGAGGAATTGGGTCGGGCGATCAAACGCCGTCGGGAAGAATTAAAATTAAGTTTGCGTGATGTGGCGGACAAAACGGGTGTTTCCGCTTCGACGCTGTCACGCATCGAAAACGGAACGGGCAAACCCGATGCCGATAACATCGCCCGGCTGACCGATTGGCTCGATATGCCGATTGACCGCGTGATGAAGAAAAAAGGAAAATCCGAAACGGTCGAACCCGTCATCTATTATCCGCACGAAGCAACGCCGGAGATCGTCGAAGCCCATCTGCGGGCTGATAAGAATCTTTCGGAAGAAACCGCCAATGCTTTGTCCGAACTTTTCCGAGTGGCGTATTCGCAATTCAGCAATCCGAATAAGAAAAAATAACTTTAAAATAAAAAAGTTAAAAAAGTTCCTGGATTAGGACTTTCAATAAACATCAAACTTTTATTTTGGAGAATTTTCTAAATATGGAAGCGACATCAAACCTTTCGAAGGTCAGTACTACTGAAAATACGAATATCGGCTTTGATACGACGTTCGTTCTATTTTTTTTAGCGGTTGATCTCGGACAAAATTTAGGAGTTTTCAGATTCGATACGGTTTTTCTGGCGATCACACTTCTGGCCGTGACCGTTTTGCCGTATTTTATCGCTTCGGAAGAGAAACCGGAATTCGGGAACTGGTTACT
>JBGTRS010000103.1:0-11479 GCA_041940665.1 Pyrinomonadaceae bacterium
ACTTCACGCCAAAGAAGCTCCCGAACGGGCGAGAGAACTCGAGGCCTGGGGAGCGGTTTTTGACCGCACCCAAGACGGACGCATCTTGCAGAGAAATTTTGGCGGACATAAATATCCGCGTCTCGCACACGTCGGCGATCGAACAGGCTTAGAGATGATCCGTACTTTGCAAGACCACGGAATTCATCAGGGCATCGAAGTTTATATGGAATGCACCGTTATCGGTTTGTTAAAAGACGGCGAACGAGTTGCCGGTGCCTTCGGATATGACCGCGAACGCGGAAGATTTACGCTTTATAAAGCTAAAGCGGTTGTGATGGCGACGGGCGGGATCGGACGTGCTTTTCGGATCACGAGCAACAGTTGGGAATATACGGGCGACGGTCATTCGCTGGCTTATAACGCCGGAGCGAAATTGATAGATATGGAATTCGTCCAATTTCATCCGACCGGAATGGTTTATCCGCCCTCGGTAAAAGGAATTCTCGTTACCGAAGGCGTTCGCGGCGAGGGCGGGATTTTAAAGAACAATAAGGGCGAACGCTTTATGTTTGATGACATTCCCGATCTTTACAAAGATCAAACCGCCGATAACCCCGAAGAAGGCTGGCGTTATACGCAGGGCGACAAAGACGCCCGCCGTCCGCCCGAACTTCTGACACGCGACCACGTAGCCCGTTGTATTATGCGTGAAGTCAAAGCCGGACGCGGAAGCGAACACGGCGGGGTTTATTTAGATATTGCCTGGATCAAGGAAAAACTGCCGAATGCGGAAGAACATATCAAAAAGAAACTGCCGAGTATGTATCATCAGTTCAAACAGCTGGCCGATCTCGACATCACGGAAGTTCCGATGGAGGTCGGACCGACGACGCATTATGTGATGGGCGGGATAAAAGTTGATGCCGATACCCAGATGTCCACCGTTCCCGGACTTTTTGCGGCGGGCGAATGTGCGGCCGGTCTGCACGGAGCGAATCGTTTGGGCGGAAACTCTCTTTCCGATCTGCTCGTTTTCGGCAAACGTGCCGGAGAACACGCGGCAAAATTTGCCAAAGAAAACGGCAGCGGCACGATCAACGCACTTGACGTTTCTGACATCGCCAACGATGCTCTGAAGTTATTTGAAAACAAAGGCGGCGAAAATCCGTTCCAGATTCAGAGCGATCTGCAGGATACGATGCAGGACCTTGTCGGAATCGTCCGCACGGAAGACGAGATGCTCCAAGCGGTTGAAAATATCAAGGAATACTGGGAACGGGCGAAAAATGTTACTGTTACTGGAAATATCGAATTCAATCCGGGCTGGCATACGGCTTTGGATCTGAATAACCTTTTGACCGTTTCCGAAGCCGTTGCCCGTTCCGCCGTCGAACGAAAAGAAAGCCGCGGGGCTCAATTCCGCGAAGACTATCCGAACAAAGAAAAAGATTACAGCACATTCAATATCGCGGTCAGCAAAGATTCGGAAGGGAATATGCAGATCGAACGCGAGGAAATTCCCGAAATGCGTGAGGAGTTAAAAGAGATAATTAAGGAAATGGGGTAAATTAAAAGTAAAAGGTAAAAATAAAGAATGAAAGAAGCGACATTCAGAATTTGGCGGGGCGATAGTGAAGGCGGTGAATTTCAGGATTACACGACCGAGATTTCTCCGGGGATGGTTGTGCTCGATGCCGTTTTGCAGATTC
Source organism: Pyrinomonadaceae bacterium (assembly GCA_041940665.1). Taxonomy (GTDB): domain Bacteria; phylum Acidobacteriota; class Blastocatellia; order Pyrinomonadales; family Pyrinomonadaceae; genus Aridibacter. The sequence continues at coordinate 1,692 of JBGTRS010000103.1, forward strand.
AGGCCGAGCAGGCGAACGATCTCGCCTGCCGTTGGAACTGCAAGGCGGGAAAATGCGGCTCGTGTTCGGCGGAAATAAACGGAATGCCGAAGTTGATGTGTATGACGCGGCTCAACAGCATTCCGATCGAAGAACCCGTCACGGTCGAACCGATGCAGGCTTTTCCGCTTAAAAAAGACCTTGTAACCGATGTTTCGTGGAATTATGAGGTTAAAAAACGCATCAGAAAATTCAAACCGCGTCCTGCCGATGCGGAAGACGGCACCTGGCGGGTTCAGCAGGAAGATATTGACCGCGTGCAGGAGTTCCGCAAATGTATCGAATGCTTTTTATGTCAGGACGTTTGCCACGTTCTTCGCGATCATCACAAACATGAAGAGTTTATCGGGCCGAGATTTCTTGTCCACGCCGCTAATCTCGAAATGAATCCGCTCGATACGGAAGATCGTGTAGAATACTTAAAGGAAGAGGCGAACATCGGTTACTGCAACATCACCAAATGCTGTACAAAGGTTTGTCCCGAACATATCACGATCACCGACAACGCGATCATTCCTTTGAAAGAACGCGTCGTTGATGAGTTTTACGATCCGGTGAAAAAGTTTCTGCGTTTGTTCAAGTCGAAAAAATAGGAGTTTAGTGAAAAATGTTTGAATTAAAATCATTATCCAGAGAATCAATTCCCGCCGCTCTTGAAAAAGCCGAGCGTTACCGGCTTTTAAACGATCCGGTTCCGGCGGAGAGCATCTGTCTCGATATTTTAAAGGTCGAACCCGATAACCAGAAGGCTCTTATCACATTGATACTGGCCATGACCGACAACCTGGCCAACAATTATTCCATCGGCGACACGCAGATAAAAGATTTCGTCGCCCGCATCGAGGACGAATATAAACGAACCTATTACACGGGGATTGTCTTTGAAAGACGGGCGAAAGCGATCTTAAATAACGGCCCCGAAGGCTCGCAATCAACCGCTTATGAACTATTCGTGCAGGCCATGGATTGGTTTGAAAAGGCCGAAAAGATACGTCCGGCGGGAAATGACGATGCGATCCTCAGATGGAACGGCTGTGCGAGAATGATAGACAGCAACAATCTGCGGGCAAGACGCATCCACAGCGATTTTATCGAGTAAAGTTTTATAAATTTTGTTTAGGGATTCGATCTGATATTATTTATCGCCTCATCCGTCAGAGGTTCGCCGAGTTGCTGGAGCATTCCCAAATAATCGGCTTTTCCCCAATGTTCAACCATCATACCGTCTTCAAAGCGGATGATGTCTATAGTTTCCATTTCCAGACTTTTTCCATTCGGAGTTAAACCCAAAAAGTTACCCTGTCCGTTGTGTGTGCCACGCACGGTCATCCGGGCGACAACCTTATCGTCTTCGGCGATCAGATCTTCGATCGTAAAGTTCAGATCGGGAAAAGCCGTCCGGAAATCTTTGTAGAATTGTTTCAGGATTTCACGTCCGTTCGGATTTATTTCTTCATTTTCTACGGCATCTTCAGAAACGTATTGATCTATACGGTCAAGCATTCCTCGATTGACAACTTCATCGTAAAACCGCTTGGTCATTTCTTTGTTTTCTTCAATATTCATTCGCTACACCTCCTTATTATTTTATTTTCTTACTAATAATTCTAACCCAAAAACATATAAGCTAAAAATTTCGATTATGATGCCGGATATATTTTCAGTTATTTCTGAACAAACAGCACAAAAGGAAAAGGCAATCAAATTGATTGCCTTTTCCTTTTGAAATTAAATGGTGATCCGAGGAGGGCTCGAACCTCCGACCCACTGGTTAAAAGCCAGTTGCTCTGCCGACTGAGCTATCGGACCACACGAATTGAAAAACACCTTTCGTCAACATCCTTGCCAACGAAATTTTAGATTTTAGTATTTTGTTTCCAGAAAAGCAAGTTGAAACCTTTATTTTTGGTCAAACCAGCCTTCCATGACCGAATCTTTCAAAATGATCGTCTGATCGCGTTCAGGGCCGGTTGAAATAAGACCGATCTCGACACCGATCGATTCCGAAAGAAAATCTACGTATTCTCTTGCTTTTTCCGGCAGATCTTTAATCTCCGTGATGCCGACCGTGTCCGATTTCCAGCCTGCAAGCGTATGATAGATCGGCTGGATTTGCCGTAAGTCCTGCGAAACTGCCGGAAATGTATCGACTCGTTCGCCGTCGATCTCGTAACCGATGCAGACCTTTATTTCATCCAGAGCGTCAAGGACATCTATTTTTGTAAGTGCAACGGAGTCGAAACCGTTCAATTCCGCCGCGTATCTGGTCGCTACGGCATCGAACCAGCCGCACCGCCGCGGGCGTTTGGTGACCGAGCCGTATTCGTTGCCGCGTTCCCTGATGAGATGAGCGATCGCTTCTTCGTCTTCAAGCATTTCAGAGGGGAATGGACCTTCGCCGACTCTGGTCGCGTAAGTTCTGACGATTCCCAAAACGCCCGAAATATGATGCGGCGGAATTCCCGCACCGACCGAAGCCCCGCCGGCGGTCGGGTTTGAAGAAGTGACGAACGGATATGTTCCGTGGTCAACATCGAGCAATGTTGCCTGTGCACCTTCGAGCAGAATCTTTTTGTTCTCGCGTTTGGCTTCGGCAAAAAAATGTGAAGTTTCGCAAACAAAAGGTCTGAGGCGTTCCGCCAATTTAGAAATTTCATCGTAGATTTCGTCCGAACGAAGCGGTTCGCGTCCGTATAGGACGATAACGCGGTTGGCTTCCTCCAAATTCCGCTCGATCCGTTGTTTTAAGACTTCGGGGACAAGTGCGTCGGAAACGCGTATTCCTCGGCGGCCGGCTTTGTCTTCGTAAGCGGGGCCGATTCCGCGAAGCGTCGTGCCGATCTTTTCGTTGCCGAGCCGTTCTTCCGAAGTGTGATCCAAAGCCTGATGATACGGCATGATCAGATGTGCTCTCGAAGAAACTTTAAGGCGTTCCGGCGTAACGGAAATTCCTTTTTCGGCGATCTGATCCACTTCTTCAAAAAATGCTTTCGGATCGATGACCATTCCGTTGCCGAGAACGCAGGTCGAGCCTTCGTGAATGATGCCCGACGGCAGAAGCCTTAAAACAAATGCCTGATCGCCGACATAAACCGAATGTCCGGCATTATGTCCGCCCTGATAGCGTGCCACGATGTCGAATCTGTCAGCCAAAAGATCAACAACTTTTCCTTTTCCTTCATCGCCCCATTGCGACCCGATTATTACAATTATCATTTAGCATTCATCATTTATCATTCATCATTTAGCATTTAGCATTATTCGATTAAAAAATCTTGAATGATAAATGTTAAATGATAAATGTTAAATGTCCTTCCATTCCTCTTTTAACATTGAATAAATTTCCAAATCTACAAATCTATCGTGGAGCCATTCGTCCTGACGGGCGGTTCCTTCCCTCATAAAACCCAATTTTTCGGGGATTGCCCGGCTCTTTTTATTTTCCGTCGCACATCTGATGACAATGCGGTTGAGCCCTAATTCATTGAACACATAATCAATCAGCACTCGGCAACATTTTGAGATAATGCCTTTTCCGGTCTGGTCTTTATCAAGCCAATAACCGATTTCAATCGATTTATTCTGAAAATCAGGATGGTTAAATCCGATCAGTCCGATTATTTTCTGATTTTCAAATATAAAATAATCCGAAATTTCATATTCGGCATATCTCTGCCGGTTCATTTTTATAAACTCTTTTGCCGATTCGATCGAATAATCTTCTTTTGCCCAGGGCAACCATTCATTTAAATGCTCAAAATTTTTTCTGACAACAGAAAATAATTCCTCCGCGTAACGCTTGGAAACGGGACGCAGTTCGAGATTTTCTTCCACCCTATAAGAAAGCATTTGATCAAAAATAAAGTTCGTAGATTTGAAAAGCCAACCAATTATACAGAAAAATCGGAGTGCGGGCATCCTTGGCCGCAAGTTTTGTATTTACTTTTATTTGAATCCGATAAAATTCGGTTCGGGAATCAATTCAATCCCGTATTGTTCTTTGATCTTCCGGCCGATCTCTTCTTTCAAATGTAAGATTTCTGTGGCCGTGGCCTTACCGCGGTTGGTCAATGCAAGCGTGTGTCGCGTTGAAAGTCCGGCGTTGCCGATCTGAAAGCCTTTGTGAAAACCGCTTTTTTCGATGAGCCACGCCGCCGGAATCTTGACAAAGTTTTCATCAACCCGAAACGCCGGAACTTTTTCTGTTTCGCCGAACGATTTTTGAATTTCAGCGAATTTTGCCTTTTCGACAACCGGGTTCTTGAAAAACGAACCGGCACTCTGGGCATCCAAACCGCCTTGCCGGACGAGCATTCCTTTACTTTCGCGAATTTTTTTAACGACCTCGCGGGTTTCTTTTAAGGTCGGTTTTTTGTTCGGGAAATAATTTTTCAAATCGGCATAAACGATCTTCGGCTCACCGTGTTTCTTTAATTTATAAACGACCGACAAAACGACGAATCTATCTTTTTGCGTAGTGTTGAAAATGCTTTTGCGGTATTCAAATTCGCATTCTTCATTGGAAAGTTCAAGGATCTCATTTGTCTTGCGGTCAAATACTCTGACTGACTGAATCGTTTCTGAAACTTCCTGTCCGTATGCTCCGACGTTTTGAATCGGTGTGCCGCCGACGAGTCCGGGAATTCCGCTTAAACATTCTATGCCGGCCAGGTTTCTACTCACGCAGAATTCGACAAATTCGTCCCAATCTTCCCCCGCCTGTGCCGTTACAAAAACAAAATCTTGATCTCCATCCGCAAGCGAAATTCCTTTCGAAGCGATTTTTATGACGACGCCGTCAAATCCTTCGTCCGATACCAGAATATTGCTTCCGCCGCCGAGGATGAAAATTTCGAGCTCGTTCCGGCGGGCAAACTTTATGGCCTCGATGATCTCCTTTTCATTTGTGGCTTCGATAAAAAAACGTGCGTTTCCGCCGATCTTAAAGGTTGTCAAAGGTGCCAGCGGAATCTGTTCCCGCACATCAAGAGATATGCTCATAAAAATAAGTTTAATGATTTGGAGATATTTTGTTTAATCCCGAAAGACTTTATTAAAGCCGGAAAGCGGCGAGTGATGTCACTCGCCGCTTTGGTCTTAAATCGTTATTCTCGGTTTGTTAAGTATCTTCTCGAGTTCATCGGCTTTTTTGGAATTCAGTTTTCTCAGCTCTTGCAGAATTTTCCGGGCTTCTTTTTCATCGCCTTTTTCATATTCCGCTTTGCCGAGATAAAAGTAAGCATCGGCGGAATTTTTATCGGACTTGATAACCTTTTTGAATTGACCGATCGCTTTGTTCTGATCGCCGGATTCCAGATAGGCGACACCGAGTTCAAATTCCGCCAGCAACCAATCCTTTCTTAAAATTCTAGCCTTTTCCAAAACCGTCACGGCTTCTTTGTTACTGCCCATTGCCCGAAGCGTCGCTCCGAGATTTAGATACGGTGCAGGGAAGTTCGGGTTTTTGGAGATCGCCGTTTCCAGAGCGGTTTTGGCGTTTTGCAAGCTCGCCGAAGCCTGAGATTTTCTGTTCCATTTCTGATGATACAGAGCTTCCTGATAATACGCCCAACCCAGGTTGCCGAAACTGAATTCATCGGGTTGCAGTTCGGTAACTTTCTTAAAGGCATTGATCGCATCTATCCATTTATCTTCTTCGGCGAGAACAAAACCGTAGGAACTGAAAAGTTCGGGATCGTTTTTGATCAGATCAACCGCGTTTCGATAATGCGAAACGGCCTTGTCGTAATTTTCGGTTTGTCTGTATGTTTCGCCCAGATTTGCAAAACTTTCCTGATAAACCCGGCGGTCTTCTTCGGTTTGATTTCGGTTCAGCTCGATGGCTTTATTAAAGGCTTCGATGGCTTTTTGATACATTCCTTTGTTGTAATAAGCTACGCCCAGATCAAACCAGGCCAATACGAATGTTGCATCAAGTAACGTCGCTTTTTGAAACTCCGTGATCGCTCTGTCTTCCTCACCAAGACGGGTTAGAACGGCTCCGAGATAATAATGTGCTTCTTCATTGTCATCATCCAGTCCGATCGATTTTTCCAAAGCCTGTTTGGCTTTGACATTATCGTTTTGCTTGTAACGGATCAAGCCCATAAAATACTGCGTTTCGGCGTTATCTTCACCCGCGTTCATCGCTTCGGTAATGTATTTTTCCGCTTTTTCGATCAGTCCTTCCTGATAATAGATGATGCCGAGCGGTGCCTTGACATCGGTTAAATTGGCATCCAATTCCAGAGCTTTTTCATAATTTGCCTGGGCTTCCTTATCGCTTTCAACCTTATCCAGACTGTCCAAATATCCGCCTAAACTTGCATACGCGGAGGCGTTTTTCGGATCCAATTCGATCGCTCGACGGAAATATTTTTCGCCTTTTTGGCGGGCCGTATTTTCCTCTCGCAAGTATTTTTGCTTGTCCTCTTCATTTCTTTCTGCGACCGCTTTTGCCGCTAACTCCGCGTACTCATCGGCTTTTTCCAAAGTTTGGTCGCCGAGCATCGTATATACTTCGCTCAAGGCCAATTTCGCATCCGTATTCTTTTCGTCCAGCTCAACGGCTTGTTCGAGATAACCGACCGCTTTTTCAAATTCATCTTTTTCAACGAAATATTCACCCGCACCGGCCAGAACGACGGAAGCCTCCTGCGGGGTTTTTCGTTCTATTTGAACATCCTCTAATTCTTGCGGGGTGATGGTCTTGATGTTTCGTCGGACTCGGTTTTTCCTAGCAACCACTCTGGATTGCCGGGCAATACTGCGGCGTGTCGTGCGGCGTTGTTTGGCCGTTCTTTTCGCCACACTGCGGCGTTTCGGAGCATAATTTCCTTTACTGACCTTGCTCGAAGTCCGGTAAACATAAACGCTCGAACCTCCGCCGATTCTGCCCGAAGTAACGTAATCACCTTGTGCCTTTGCCGGCAGAACCGTGTTGAACAAAAATACGAAAATAAAAAACAGACTTAAAATACTCTTTTGTAATTGCTTTTTAGAAAACATTATGACCTCTTTTTTCGGGTAAATACTGATGATTATATAACAACTTTAAAATTAAAGGCTAAACGCATTTCTACGATGCCTGCATCTTATGGGACGTTTTCCGGGAATTATTTTGCAGTATTGAAGAAAAACCAAACAGCATATTATTGATACTAATTTGCTGTTTGGTTTTTTTGCAAAAAAGAAATCACGTAAGCCTATTCATTGACCAGGCAAAATTGAAGAAATTACCGTTTCTCCTGAAACATCATCAAACCTGTAATTTTGATAATAAAACAGACTACTGTTATCAATATAAAATCTTTTCTCACCCGGGCGAAAAACAGTCATATTAGGAGAAAAGTTTGTAATTAACGGAACATCGCCTGCTTGACCATAAAAACCAACGTGAAAGCTATAATCATTGGTCAGTAAAATATACCAAACTCCGTCACGGTACACGGCAAAATCAGTTCTTTCATCAGCGTTATAGTCAGCCGGAACCGGAATATCCGTGCTGATACCGAATTGATAGGCGATAAAATTACCGTCGGAACTTTTTAAATAATACCAAACGCCGGTTGAGGGACGATAAACGGCAAGGTCGGCTTTACCGTCACCGTCGTAATCGCCGGGCAGAGGTTTATCTTCGCTTACACCAAATTGACCGGCTGAGAATTGATTCGTTGCACTTAACCAAAGATACCAAACGCCGTTTGACGGACGAAAAACCGCAAAATCGGCTTTGCCGTCTCCATCGTAATCAGCCGGAACGGGTTTATCGGTTGAAACGCCGAATTGAAATACCGAAACCTGATTATCGGAGCTTCGATAGATCCACCAAGTGCCGTTTGTTTTACGATAAATTGCTATGTCGGTTTTACCGTCCCCGTCGTAATCATTGGGAACCGGAACGTCATTTGAAGCACCCGAACCCCAATAAAATGTTTGTTCCGATACCTGATGACCGCTTCCGTTATTGACGGCTTTTAACCAACGCCATCTGCCGTCGCTTGCCCGCCATAAACCATATTCAGTTATTCCGTCCCCGTCAAAATCAACTAGTTTGGTTTGTCCGGGTTTGTTACAAACATTGGTTTGAAATGAGATAACTTTACTTTGGGAAAATCCGTAAGATTGACCTTGGACTTTATCTAAAAAGGTAGTCCGAAATTGAATTGAATCCGCTTTATTATCATTGTTCAAATCTTCTTCGAAACTGCCGATTTGTGAATTGGAAGATTCTTTGGAAATAAAATTATCATTACCTTGATTGAGATAGATGCGATGATTCAGATATTGAAACATACCTAAATCAATGTCTCCATCTCCGTCAAAATCTGCAGTCTTTAACTGGGCATTCGCATATTTTCTGTCCGTTGCCGGAATATCTACTCTTGTAAATTTGTTATTGGCGGAACTGTAGTAAATTGAAAAAATACTATTGCTATTATTTGCGGGATCGGGATATTCACCGGTTGCAAGATCGGGTTTTCCGTCCGAATTAAAGTCACCGACAATTTTAGGCGATTCCGTTACGGTAGCATTATCATTTGGATTATGGGTAAAGATTCCGCTACCTTGATTAACCAAAAATGCCAGACCATTTGAAGTAACGGCAATATCTACTAACCCGTCCAAATTAAAATCTTCGGCAAATACCGTTCCGACCGAAGAAATGATCTGCACAGGCGGGCTAAATGTCGAATTTGCTTGACCAAGTAGATAACTTAAATGACCGGTGGTTTGCGTCATATCTTTCACCAATAGATCACCTTTACCGTCATTATTGATGTCTGCGGTAGCGACAATCGTCTCGGAAAAAATTGTCGGGCTTGATGGCGTAAATGAACCGCTTCCATTATTGATATATGTGACGGATGAATTGGGATTTGTTTGAAATTTGATAACAATATCCAATTTTCCATCTCCGTTCACATCAACAACCGTTGGGTTGGAAGAATGGGCGTTTATGTTTATATTGGAGACGATTGGGGTTGTTACGAATCCATTGTTATTACGTTTATAAAAAAGTAATGAGGTTGGATGATTATTTGTATTGAATTTAACTCCGACAAAATCGGTTTTACCATCATTATCAAAATCTCCGAAAGTTTGCATAAAGGAAGGCTCATCCAAAACCTGAGTTTTCGTGGATTTATAATAAATTCCGTCGCATTGAGCAAAAGAATTTTGGAAAAGCGTGAAAAAGAAAACGCTGAGAAGTAAAAGATATACACCATTTGAAATTCTATACTTATTCATTTTCTGACTCTCCTGACAGTCGTTTTGTATTGTTGTAAAAAAGTCGCAATATCTTGAGCGAATTTATTTGAAGATTGATACTTTTTCGAAATTCATTTTACAGCCGAAATTTCCTTTTTGTAAATATTTTTTATTGGCAAATATCCGACCTGGTTCCATCCGGACTCATATTGGTTAATTATTCAAGTTTTAAGAAAAGGAGAAAGAGCCGGTCGGATTGCTTTTTCTCCGTAATAGAATCGTTTGCGGCTTATTGAATGAAAGCATTTGAAATTGGAATATCCGTACTTTCTCCGAATTGCAAAGCACTAAAACCCGCACTTGATTGCAGAAGATACCAGACTCCCGAAGACGGACGATAAACGGCAATGTCGGTTTTGCCGTCGCCGTCATAATCGGCCGGAACCGGTTTGTCTTCCGAAACTCCGAATTGAATGATGGTATATGAACCATTACTGCTGTTGGTAATATACCAGACGCCGGTTGACGGACGGTAA
>JBGTRS010000104.1:0-11469 GCA_041940665.1 Pyrinomonadaceae bacterium
TAGCGTCCCGTCTCGATTCGTGATTCGGGCGGTCATGTTAGACAGACGCGATACCCGCATACAATGACAAATTCCGGCCTGGATCCGCGGTTCCCGCCGCTCTGACGAGCCCTGCCAAGAGTGCCGTTCGCCAGGGTGAATCCTGACCCGGAAAGCGGTCTCCTGCAAGGCTAGCTTCGCAGCCATCAAGAATTCATTAACGCCTTGGAAAGATTCGGCGCCGCCCGGGGGGTCCGGGTCTCCTGGGGCTGCTTCGCGCAGGAGGCGGAGCGGGCCGCCGGGTCGGCAAGACCCGAACGGCCCCCGTCCGGTCACTTCTCGCCGCCGTCCGAGGACGAACCGCCCTTGTCGTCGCCGTCTTCGATCTTTAAGGCGATCGCCAAACCTTTCGTCCAATTCTCGCACGGCAGAACTCCCGCCACCCAGACGCCTTCCGCCCCGACCTTGCAAACGATCTTCCTTTTTAGAGCCTGCATTATTTTCGTATCGAGCCGCATGCTTCCGCCGACATATTCCGGATAATTCATCTTTGCCGAAACGATTCGCTCACACGCTTTTATTAAATTTTCATCGGAAAAGATATGTGTTTGTTCATCTGTGGATAAATCTACTTTCCGGGCATTTTCGCTCGCAAAATAATATGACGGATTTATCAATTTAGCGTAAGCCGAAGCCATCGAAGACAAAGACACGGCAAAATTCGGGGCGGAACAGCCGTCAATTGCAACTTTGATCTCATCCGGCGGAATATCGGTAAAAAGCGAGACCGTTTGCAGAATCAATTGCTGAACGGGATTATCCGCGTCAATATATGTGTCGGGATTGGCTCCGATATGTTTGGCAAAAACGAGCATCGCGGCGTGTTTTCCCGAACAGTTATTGTGGAGTTGATCCGGTTTTTCGTCCGCTTTGATAAGTTCATTGGCGGTTTCTTCATGAAACGGAAGATGCGAACCGCACCGAAGATCGGCTTCCGTAAAATCCGCTTTTTCGAGTATCGCGTGAGCCGATTCGGTATGAAATTTTTCGCCCGAATGCGAAGCACACGCCAAGGCGATCTCTTTTTCGCTGAATTCGTAAGCGTCCGCCGCACCGCTCGTGATAACGGGAACCGCCTGCAGAGCCTTTGCCGCCGAACGCCAGAACGTAACGAGCGAAGCATCGCCGATCTCGGCAACTTTCGTTCCGTCGCCTTCAATTACCACAAACGCCCCGCGATGCACGGATTCAATCGTTCCGCCGCGTATGACTTTTGCTAATATTTCCGCCATAGATTTTCTTGCCACAAAATTTAAGATAGATTCAGAGAAATTTTTGAATCCACAGATTAACACAAATAGATACAAAACTTTAAAACAAAAAGTACTCTCTTTTGAAAAGAGAGGAATTCTACTAATGTAGATAATTTTTCCAAATACAACAAATCAGTCGAGAATGTTTTGAGGCATTGGCGACCCGCTTGCATAAAATAAAGCGTTATATGGACGGGAATACGATTGGTCAATCGAAGCGAGCAGATCGCCGACGGGAATCTCGACATCTTTATCACCCCACGGATTGTTGAAGTATGCTTTATCCATAACTATTCCGGTAATAACGACCGCATGAATTCCATCGGCATTGGCCGGCTGTTTGCCTCCGCGTCTGACGCCATAGTTGAAATTTGCTAAAAAGTGATTGAATACCAACGGGCCGAATTGGCTCAACAATCTAATCACTCCCTGTTTATCAAACGGTTGAGTCGGTTGAGGGATCAATGTGAATCCGGCTCTCTCTAGTCGTTGGGTATAGAGTCCTTGAACAGATGCCGCCGCAATACACGAATTTACCGGATCAGCACCACCGGTCAGATGAGGTGTATTAAAGTCATTACCGGCCGTACTTTGCCAGTATTTCTGAACCATCGCGGCACACACGACATAGCAAATCGGACTTACTCCTTGAGTCAGCAACGGAACATTGTATTTCATCTTCTTAAGCTCCCTTTATATCAAAATTATTGCAAAACCATTTATCAGGCTTTTCTTTTATGGGAACGGTTAGAAAGGTTTCTTTTGCTGTCTCAAACTTAAAAATTTAGTCGGCAAATGAAGTGTGATCCGTTTTTTTGCTTCTAATTTTTACCCAACATGGCCCGTGCATTTTGCCGGGCCGCGTCGGTGATTTTTTCACCCGCGAGCATGCGGGCGATCTCTTCTATTTGTTGATCTTCATCTAATTTCCGCAGACCGATCTTTGTGTTTTTACCGGCGATCTCTTTTTCGACGAGAAAATGCTGGTCGGCTAAAGACGCGACCTGCGGCTGATGCGTGACGCACAGAACCTGCTGTGTTTTTGATAGTTCCTTCAGCTTCAAACCGACCGCTTCCGCGACACGCCCGCCGATCCCGGCATCGACTTCATCGAACACAACCGATTTTTCCGGGTAATTTATGCCCGCCACCGTTTTTAAGATGAGCATCAAACGCGACGCCTCGCCGCCGGAGGCGACCTTCGCCAGCGGTTTCGGCGTCTGCCCGGGATTTGCCGAAAAATAAAATTCGATCCGGTCAAAGCCTTTCGACGTAAAAAATTTATCGCCGTCCGTGCTCTTTAAATCTTTGTCGGAAGGCGTTTCAAAATTGACGGCAAACTTTGCTTTTTCAAGGGCGACCGTCTTTAGGTTTGTCTCGATCTCCTTTTCAAATTTCTTTGCCGCTTTTTCGCGTTTCGTGTGCAAATCTCTGGCCATCTCGATAAATTCCGCTTGTGCCTTGGCTAATTGCTGACGCAGTTCTTTTTCTTTAAATTCCGCCGTTTCGATCGTTTCGAGCCGTTCTTTCGCCTCTTTAAAATTCGTCAAAACCGCTTCGATCGAACCGCCGTATTTTCTTTTCAAACGCGAAATTTCCGCCAGACGGTTTTCGATCTCTTCCAGACGTTCGGGCGAAAATTCGATCGAACCGCCGAAATCTCTAACGGCAAAGGCGAGGTCTTCCAAAACCGCTTGTGCCGAATCGAGACCTTCCTTATATTCGGCAAAACGCGAATCATATTCGGCTAATTCATCAATTTTCCGCACGACCTTTTCCAGATTGCCGACGACCGCAGATTCGTTTTCATACAAAATTGCGTAAGATTCATCGCTCAAGGTCGAAAGTTTTTCGACGTTGTTCAGACGTTTTTTTTCTTCTTCCAGGGTTTCGTCTTCGTCTGCCTGCAAATTCGCCTTGCTGATCTCTTCGATCTGAAACTGCAAAATATCAATGAGTTGCAGTTTTTGAGCCTCGTCTTCCTGCAAGTTTTCCAATTCATCGCGAATTCTTCCCAACTCGCGGAATTTTTCGGCAGCCGTCTCGCGTTCCGCTTCGACGCGGGCGAATTTATCCAGAATTTCGATGTGATTTGCAGGATTAAAAAGAAGCGTCTGCTCGCCTTGTCCGTGAATTTCGCCTAAAAATACGCCGATGTTTTTGAGGAACGCGAGAGTAACGAGTTGGTTATTGACAAAGATTCGGTTGCGTCCCGTGTTCGAAATTTCCCGCCGGATGATGAGGTCAATAATCTTCGCATCTTCGAGTTCCACGCCGCTTTCATAAAACATCTCGTGCAGTTCCGCATTTGCCGAGAGCGAAAAAAGCCCCTCGATCCGTGCCTCGTCCTCGCCCTCTTTGATCAAATCGGAAGACACCCGCTCGCCCGTCAAAGCCCCGAGCGAATCAACGATAATGGATTTCCCCGAACCCGTCTCACCCGTCAAAAGATTCAAACCCGCCGCAAACTCGACCGCCAATTCATCAATCAACGCCACATTTTTTATTTTAAGCAGAGAAAGCATTTAAGATAATATTTTCAGACGGATTTAGGTAATTTGTAAAGTACCAAATAAGAAAATTACATTATCGTATTTTATGACCGATTTTTTTTTGCTACCAATCAAATTATTTCGGCAGAGGTTTGATCCATTTGTTTCTGCTGAAAACGGCGTCGGGCGGATATTTTGTTATTAAATCTTCCGCGTTCCAGTCTATTTTTCTTGTTTTTTTGTAGAACAAGAGATCGCCGTAGAGACCTTCTTTGAGAAAGCCTCGGTCGGAGATGATGTAAAAATCTTTGGCGTTGAACTCCGTTAGCCCCTTGTGTTTTTGGAGGTCGCCGATGGTTTGGACGTAGATCGGCGGATCGGATATTTCGGCCCGGCGGCGTTCGCGGTTGACGGCGACGTCAGCCGTGAAAGTCTTCAGGACAAATTCCGGCTCGCCCGTTTCCTCGTTTTTTTCGATTCCTTCATTTTCCGATTCCTCTTCGGTCAGTTGAACCAATTGGATGACGTTGGCGTTGCGGAAAATATAATCGTGGAGCGTTCCACCGCTGTTTTCGGGAAGATTTTCATAGAGGCTCAGATCGGCGTTTTTCTCGCTTCCCGTGGCGATTGCTTGCAAGGCTGTCAGATAAGCGACGAAATTTAACCGGATGAGATACATCTCATCCCGTTCAAAGAGACCGCCGGTTTCGATGAGAATGACGGGCGTCCCGAGATCGGAAAAGGTATCGCCGAAAGCGTTCGGTGTGTAGGTTCCGTCGTAGCGTCCGATGTTGCCCTTGATGAACTGATTCAAGGCTTCGATGATCCTGGCGGAGATCCTCTGATTGCGTTTTTGTCCTTCGGACACGGGCGTTTCGGGATTGGCGGCGACGGCTAAAACGGAGATCGAGGCTTGATTGTTTGTGTTTCCAACTGTGGTTAGTTCTCTTTGATTATGGAGATTAAAACCGATGTCGGGCTGCCATTCGTTCCTGAGACGCAAAAGGAGACGGGCTTCCGGCGTTTTCAGATTCTTGGAATCGCGGTTGATGTCTATGTTCTGCACACTGCGGCGTTGAAAAAGTTCCGCTCCGTCGGGGTTGAGCATCGGCACGGCCCGGATCGTCACGGAATTTTCGAGCGTTTTTACCCAATCTTTTTTATCGCGGTTGGTCTGCAAAAAAGCGAACATATCCATAAGGGCGGAAGTCGCCGTCGGTTCGTCGCCGTGCATCTGCGACCACATAAAGATTTTCGTTTTGCCCGTGCCCCATTCGACCTGATAGATCTCGCGGTCTTCAAAACTCCGGCCGACCTCTTCGACCTTGATCCCGAGTTTTTTCAGCTGTTCGAGATAATTCACGACATCCCTGTGGCGGACGTTGGAAGGAAATTTGTTGGAAATATGATCTTTTTCCCAGGCTTCAAAAAACTCTCTGGGCGTTTGTGCGTCTGTAATTTGGCTCATTGAAAAGATGGCGAGAGCGGAAAAAATAAAAAAAGCGATTTTCATAATTTCTAAAGATAGAACGGTTTGAGAATTTGTTCAAATTATTTTTCAACGTGATGAAATTTGTAGGGGCTTGTTCCTCGTGGTTGCCCATGAGCCGTTAGCCGAAAAAGAGTTGATAATCTTTATACGTTCAGATTTACATTCGAGATTATCAACATTCTTTTCGCTTCGCTCAATGGGCAGGGACAAGCCGCTCTGCCCCTACATTTATTGTGGCATTGACTTTGAATTTTCGCGGCTCTGTCGTTATTTTTATTGATATTTACCGACAAAGTCCCGCATTCTCTCCAGAGCGATTTCGATCTCCTCCATTGATTTGCAGTAGGCGATGCGGACGTGATCTCGGCCGGCTTCGCCGAAACCGCTGCCGGGAACGACGGCAACATTTTTTTCGAGCAAAAGTTTTTCGGCAAATTCATCGCCGTTCATGCCCGTCGCCGAAACATCCGGAAAAGCGTAAAAAGCCCCCCGCGGTTCAAAGCAGTCCAAACCCATTTCGTTCAAAGCCGAAACGAGATATGTGCGGCGGCGGTTGTATTTTTCGTGCATTTCCCGGACGAACGGCTCGCCGATCTCGAGAGCGGCCAGAGCGGCGTATTGCGAAATGGTCGGAGCGGACATAATCGCGTATTGATGAACTTTTGAGAAAGCCGCCGTCAGTTCCGGATCGGCACACATATAACCGACCCGCCAGCCCGGCATCGCGTAATCTTTGGAAAAACCGCCGAGCAAGATCGTCCGCTCTTTCATTTCAGGCAGAGCGGAAAAACATATATGCTCGACGCCGTAAACCAGGCGGTCGTAAATTTCGTCCGAGACGATCAAAAGATCGTGTTCGCGGGCAAGTCCGGCAATGGCGAGGGCGTTTTCGCGGGTTAAGACCGCTCCGGTCGGATTATTCGGAAAGCCTAAGAAGATCGCTTTGGTTTTATCGGTAATTTTTTCTCTGATCTCTTCCGCCAGCGGTTCGAAGTTATTTTCCGCCTTGCAATTAACGGTGACGGGAACACCGCCCGCGAAAAGGACTTCGGGCTGATAGGAGACGAAACAGGGTTCGGGAATGATTATCTCGTCGCCCTCGTCGCAGATCGCCGTAAAAACGCATTTGACGGCTTCGCTGACGCCGACCGTGACGACGATCTCATCGTCGGGATTATACAGAACGCCGTAGAGTCGTTCGATGTGTTCGGAAAGTTTCGCCCGCAGTTCCATCAAACCGGAATTGGCCGTGTAGCCGATCGGTTTTTCGTAAACCGCCTCGAATCCGGCTTTAGCGATCGGCGGCGGGGTCGGAAAATCCGGCTCGCCGATACAGAGCGAGATGACATCGGGCATTTTTTCCGCGATGCCGAAGAATTTGCGGATACCTGAAACGGGAATTTTATGGATTCTTTGGGCGAGATAATGATTGTTGGTCGTCATATAAAATTTCTGGAATGGGAAAATAAATGCTAAAATCTTGGCACGATTTGCCCAAAGGTTAAGTTAGCAAAGTCTGAAGTCTTTGAAAAGGAGCTACCAATGAAAGTTTGTCCGCAGTGCCGAAGCGAATTTGAAGATATCTACAATTTTTGTCTGAAAGACGGAACGCCGCTGGTCAGTCCCGATGAGCCGCAAGCGGCGGAGGAGATCGAACAGGAAACGATCATCAGAACAGATAATCCTTCATTCGGTGAGAAGACCGAAATGATGGAAAATCGGGTCACAAACGAGGAAGTTCCGCCGGAAGAAACCGATTTCCAGGCCGGAGCCGTTCCGACCGAAGAATGGCAGGGCGAAACGCCTTCCGAACAATGGCAACAGCAACAGCAACCGACCGCCGCCGCCTATGAGCCGCAAGATTCGCAAGCAGATCAGGCATTTGCCGCCGCTCAAATTCCCGTTAATCAAGAACAGACCCATTCGGAAGATGTCCGGCAAGTTCCGCCGCCCAAAGAAAGCAGATCGCATCTCGGACTGATTCTCGGCGTCGTCGCGGTTTTCGGTTTGCTTCTGCTCGGAACGGTCATCGGCGGTGTTTATTTCTTGATGCAAAGCCGGCAAACCGGCGGCGAAGTCGCGTCGGCCAATGCCAACGTTGAAAATCAGGCGACAAATGAAGATTTGGGTAATGCCGCCAACAGCGAACTGACCATCGGCAACGGAGAAGATACGGAAGAAAATAATAGTTCAAACAGCGAAGATACGAAGGACGAAGACGACACGGCCAAAGAAGATGCCGAAAAGAAAAAGACTCCGACACCGACTCCAAAACCGACCCCGAAAGACGAAAAACCGACGCCGACGCCAAGACCGAATATTATTCCCAATAATGACATTGATGAACCGCCGCCACCGCCGCCGCCGACTCCGCCCCGACCTCCGCGAACACCGCCGACCAGACCGAATGTTCCCAAAAGAATTTCGGGCGGTGTCGTTAACGGCAAAGCAACCAGTCTGCCGAAACCCGCTTATCCGGCCGCCGCCCGAGCCGCCAACGTCAAAGGTGCGGTGACTGTCGCGGTCGTTATCAGCAAATCGGGTTCGGTCATCTCGGCAAGTGCCGTCAGCGGCCACCCTCTGCTCCGAAGTGCGGCCGTTTCCGCCGCCCGCCGGGCGAGATTTGCTCCGACCCTCTTAAACGGCCAGCCCGTCGAAGTTTCGGGCGTCATCGTTTACAACTTTCAATAAGTAAAAGGCTAATTCGCAGATTTATCGAAAATAGTGTTAAAATGCGTGGATTGAATTGTTTTAGTAGTTCAAATAAAAAATTGAATTGCCTGTTTTACGATTGCTTATGAAATATTGTCCAACCTGTCAGACCGAATTTGATGAGGAAATTATCCGTTTCTGTACAAAGGACGGTACGCCTTTGGTCGAAGATAAAAAACCCGTTTTTACCGACAAATTGCCGAGCGAAACATCGCAAAACGATGCCGATGATGACGATGGTGCGGAAACCATCATCCGCCGCAAAAAACCGGAAACGGCCAACATCAGCGATCAGCCGTCCGACGAAGACACATCGTCCGTCACGGACAGAGAAGATTCCAAGCGGATCGTTATTTCGACCGCCGAAAAAGAACAAAATGTCCGTGCCCGAGCGGCAGGTTCGGCCGCCGTTGCACCGCCGCCGCCGCAAAAATCGAACACGGCCCTGGTCGTCGTGATGACGATCTTCGGCACCGTCGGCATTCTCGCGGGAATTTTCGGGGTTTGGATGTTTTTAAACAGTTCGGGCGGCGAGAACGCCAATTCAAATCTGAACGTCAATGATAATATAAACATCAACGCCGATCTCAATGCGGACGACAATTTTAACCTCGGCGATTACAACATCAACGCCAATCAGGATAACAGCAATCTGAACACGAATCTGGATCTGAACATCAATACGGCGACACCTTCGCCGACCAGAACGCCGAGTCCGACTCCCGACACGAATACGAACACGAACACGAATGTGAATACAACAACTCCGACTCCAGTCAGAACGCCGACCGCAACGCCGGTCAGAACGCCGACCGCAACGCCCGTCAGAACACCGACGCAATCGCCTGTCAACAACAACACGACGGTTGATGTCGGCACCATCAACGGCCGGGCATTAAGTCTGCCGACTCCGAAATACCCGGCGGATGCCCGTCAGGCCAGGGCGGCAGGCCGGGTTACGGTAGCGGTGACGGTTGATGAAAGCGGAAATGTCATTTCGGCCAGTGCGACGAGCGGACATCCGCTTCTCAGACGTCCGGCAGAATCCGCCGCTCTGCGTTCGAGATTCAAACCCGTCAGCGTCAGCGGACAAAACGTCAAGGCTTCCGGCACGGTGATTTACAACTTTGTGAATTAAAAAACCTACTGAATTTATTTTTGTCAGGAATCCCCGCACGCACTGTTTAATCCCGACCGAATGTGATCGCCCGTTCGACCGCCCTTCGCGGATCGATCACGCCCCAGCCCTGCCGGTCAACTTCATAATGCGGCAGACGTTCGGCGGTGCTGATGAGTATCCGTTTGACCTGCTGAGCGGTCAGATACGGATTTGCTTCGAGCATCTGGGCGATGACCGAAGAGACGATCGGAGCGGAAAAAGATGTGCCGTCAACATATTTGTAATTCTTCGTGATGACGTTTTCCTGCCGGCGTTTGAGCGTGATTATCTGCCGGATGGAATGAACCGGTCGGTCGGTCGCGGCATCGAGATCAACATCGATTCCTTGATTTTCTTCGATTATTTCGTGCAGATCCGCATCGCTTGCTTTATCCAAAAGCTCGAGAAATTCGACCGCCTGTGCGGTCGGCGTCCCCGGCAGAAGCGGGGCGGGAACCCAGATCGAGGGGGCGATGACTTCAGGTTTTTGCAAACCGTCCAGGGTCGGACCGTAAGATGAGCGATACATTCCGCGTTTCGCCCGGTTGATCGAGTTATTGTCGTCGAGACCGCCGACGGCGATGCAGGAAGGCGAACTGGCAGGCGGAAAAACGGGATGATTCGGTAGATGGCCGGCGTTGCCGACGGCACAGACGACATTGATCCCCTGCCGGACGCATTCTTCGACCGTCTGCGAAAGCGAATCGTGCAGATAGCTGTTTTCAAAATCGCCGCCCGCCGAAATGTTTATGATCTTGACGTTATATTTCGTACGGTTTTCCAGAACCCATTCAAGGCCGTCCTGGATGTTCTGCTCGGTGATGCGTCCCGTTCTCGCCAGTTTGACCAGAACGACATTTGCTTCCGGGGCGATCCCGCGGTAAAAACCGTTTGACAAAAAACCGTTTCCCGCCGCCACGACCGACGTCATCATACCGTGCCAGCTGGCGACATCGAGATCATAAAGCTGTGAATGATCGCCTTCGGCACTTAACAAACTCCGGTAACCGATAATCCGATTGTAGGGTTTGATCAGATCGTCATGCGGAAAAAACCCCGAATCGAGAAAGGCGATGGTCACATCCTTGCCGGTAAAACTCTGGACGGCATCGAGCCGCAAAGGCGTCGAAAGAACGTGCGAGCCGTCCTTCTGCATCGCCGCATCTTTGATGATGTCGTCTTTTGCCCGCTCGAAAAGCCGCACGCATCGGGCACAGACCGCTTCAAAATCCCGCGTATCGGGAGCGTTTGCCCGGATGAGCTTGTCCATTCCCGGTTCGAGGGCGATAAGCGGCACAAATTCGTCCTTCGCCTCACGCGAACAGACCGGACAGGTTTGGTCGCCCGCCGCAATGTCGGCGGACGTTTTGTGTCGGTGAAATAAAAGTTCTTCCTGCGGAGTCATATTTTTCGAATTCGGACAGCGTTTAAGTTTTCCACAAATCCTGCTAAATTGTAAATTTCATCAGGTCTTATTTCAGATACCATCCTGATAGTACTTGTCGGATCAATCAAATCATGCTCAATTAATGTTAAATTTGGATTGTCTTTAATCCCCAGATATTCTATACGCCAAAAATTTTGTGAACTGGTCCTTCTATAGGCGCCATAAACTATATAATTTTTGCTGAGCAAAAATTGAGCTAAATAAGCACCATCTTGCCCCGTTATTCCAGTTACAATTGCTTTTTTCATCAAGGAAATTAATGTTATGAGACACAAAAATAATCATAAATATTTTTAATCCACAGTCTTAACATTATTATATTTAGTTTCAATATATTTTTTCTCTGGTGAATACGATTCTAACCCAACATTACAACAAAAATGATATCCCAAATCTTTAGCCCAATCATCAACATCATCTATATCTGTAACCATTTGTGCACGAGCACCTACTCTATCATATTCTTCCATATTTTCATCTACTTCACTACATCCACGAGTTTCTATACCATCTTCACGATAAACAATACCACACGGCATAGCTTGCATTCTTAATGGATGACCGATAGTAGTTATTAGTTCAGTTCCATCACTAAATTTTATTTTAACTAATTTAGTAGCTCGTTGTTTTGTTACTTTTCTAACTTTAGTATATGTGGGAGTATTCATCATAGGATGTGCTCCATCATAATCATCAGAATTCATATCAAATACTTTTACAACATCCCCATTCTGAATTTCTTCTATGGGTTTTTGATAATCGTCATACATAGAAATTAAAGTTCCAGCAGGTAACCCAGGGTTAATCTGTTCCATTATGTTTCCTTTTTATGCTTGTTCACCAGCGGCAACTAAAACATTATTTGCAAATACTAC
>JBGTRS010000105.1:0-8251 GCA_041940665.1 Pyrinomonadaceae bacterium
TCCACATCATCAATCTGAGCCTTTTGCAGTTTGCCTGGTTAATCAAGCGGCAATTTTTTCTTGTTCAAATTTGCTTGGATGAATTGAAAGATATTCATTTACTTCTAAATTCATCTTGGCAATTTCGGCTAAGAATCCGCCTGCCGACGATTCGTAAGTCGAAGGATTGGTTTCAGCTTTTCGCATATTCAAAACCAAATCTCTGAATTTCTCGATTCTCTCAAGCGTAACTTCCAATTCAATATCGTTTTTAATCATCGCTTATAACCTCCACAATACCGCGTAAAGTTTTATCACGTTTTAATTGCCAACCCGCAATAAAATCGTCAACATCACCGATTATACCAGTTTTCGTCCCCCAAAAAACACTCGCACCTTCATACTCTTGTGTCGTCAAATGCTTAAAAACGAGACGAACTTTGCCGGAAAATCTTTCGGGATCGAACCCGTCTTCCATCAGCATAAAAATATCTATGTCATTCGGGTTTTCCTTATCGGTTACGAAAGAACCGTAAATTATAAACCGCAAAACCTGTTCGGTTTGCATCGCTGAATAATAAATCCGCTTCAAACGTCCGGCAATAAGTTGACGTTGCAGAGAGCCTTGTCCGAAATGTTCAAGAACCTCCTGCAACGTCCGTTTGTAAATCCCAATCGGCAAATCGCCGTTTTCATTAAATTCGGGAAAAGACATTATATTTCTACTTCATCAATCTGAGCCTTTTGCAGTTTGCCCGAATAATCAACATAGATCGCTTTCCACTCGCTAAAGATGTCGAGAACCTGCGTTCCGGCTTCGCGGTGGCCGTTGCCGGTGCCTTTCGTGCCGCCGAACGGGAGATGAACTTCCGCACCGATGGTTGCGGAATTGACATAGCAGATTCCCGTGTAGAGTTCCTGCGTGGCGTAAAAAGCCTGATTGACGTCCTGCGTGTAGATCGCCGACGAAAGACCGTATTTGACATCATTGGCAATTTTGATGGCTTCGTCTAAGGTTGAAAACGGAATGACGGTCGTCACGGGGCCGAAAATCTCTTCCTGCGAGATACGCATTTTCGGCGAAGCGTCGCTGAAAACGGTCGGTTCGATGAAAAAGCCGTCCTTGTATTTGCCTTTCGTCAGAGCATTGCCGCCGCAGGCGAGCGTCGCTTTATCCTCATTTTTGCCGATCTCGATGTAGGACATAATTTTGTCGAACGCCTGTTGATTGATAACGGGTCCGACCTGCGTTTTCGCATCCAAGCCGTTGCCGACTTTCAAAGCCTGAACTTTTTCGACCAGTTTCGAAACGAATTTTTTATAGACCTTTTTGTGAACGATCAAACGTGATGAAGCCGTGCAACGTTGCCCCGACGTGCCGAATGCTCCCCAGAGCGATCCTTCGACGGCGTTGTCTATGTCGGCATCGTCCATAATGATGATCGCGTTCTTGCCGCCCATCTCGAGAGACACGATCTTGTTGTCTCTCGCACATTGTTCGGCGATGATCCGTCCCGTATCGGTCGAACCCGTGAACGAAATTAAACGGACATCCTTGTGTCCGACGAGTGCTTTTCCGGCTTCCGCCGCACCGTTGACGAGATTGACGACACCTTTCGGAATGCCCGCTTCTTCGCACGCTTTAACGAGATTCAGAGCCGAAAGCGGAACGTCTTCGCCCGATTTCAAAACGACCGTGTTGCCGCAAACAAGTGCCGGAATGAGTTTCCAGGAGGGAATCGCCATCGGGAAATTGAACGGCGTGATCAGACCGCAGAGGCCGACCGGCTGGCGTTCGCACATCGCGTATTTATTCGGCATTTCCGCTTTGGTCGTAAAACCGTGCAATCTTCTGCCTTCGCCCGCCGTGTAATACGTGCAGTCAATCGCTTCCTGCACATCGCCGCCTGCTTCCGCCAGAACCTTACCCATTTCCCGCGTCATTTCCTCCGTAAACCGGTCTTTGTTCTTGCGAAGAATTTCGCCCAGTTTGAACAAAATCTCCGCCCGTTTCGGTGCCGGAGTCCGCCGCCAACGCGTCGCCGCATTCTTTGCCGCGGAAACGGCTTTTTTCACATCCTCTTCCGTCGAAACGGGAAACCGCCCGATGACATCGTTTTTATCGGCCGGATTGACGTTTTCAAACCATTCGTTCGACGAAGATTTGACCCATTCGCCGCCGATGTAATTTTTATATGTTTTAACCGATCTTTTTGTTGTCGTATTAGATTTTTTATTTTCTGCTTCTTTTGCTTTTGCCATAATTTTTTCCGTTGGTTTAATTAAAATTTTTGTTATGAATTTATTTTAACGCGACTTTTATTATTGCTCAATCTCGGGACTTGACTAAAAGCAAGCTTCAAAAGGTTTATAAATATCTGAAGTGTTTTTTCCGAATCCGCTTATCAACCCGGAGAATTGAACTGAATTCGCCGGCAGGCTTGAAGATGAAGTTTCCTTTTTTACGCTAAAAAAAAGTGTGAAGATTGTATCGCTAAATGTTAAGGTTTTGTTCGGAAGAAATTACTGATAAAAGCAAATGCGGGAAAATAATCGTTTCACAAATTCCAATTTCAAAGAAATTTTCGGCGAACTCCAAAGTGTTCATCGGGTTCGTCGAGACAAATTTCAGACCGTCGTAATTCCCTCGATTCTTTTTTTACTTTTTCTGGGTAGCGTGGTGGTTTATAAAGAATCGCAAGACTTTTTTGCGATTCCGGTCTGTGTGGTTCCGACTCTCCTTTTGTTTGGCGGAATCGTTTGGCATCTTTTTTCAACGCGGAAAGACGAACTAAGAATTTACAAAAACGGATTTACGCACAAAGGCGGAAAAAATCTGCAATCCTGTTTGTGGACGGAAGTAAAGAGGTATCACCAACGCGAACTCAATGATCAGGAAATTCAGGAAGTATCGGAATTGAAAACCGAATTCGTTCCGCTTGCTTCGATCGAAAAAAAGAACGGCGAAGCGATAGAATTTGAAAATGACCTGCCCGGCACGACCGAAGTTTACAAAAGGATTTGCCGCTCAAAATGAGAAAACTTCTCAAAAAAAAACACTCTAAATCAACAAACATTCTGCTAAAATCAAAGGGCTGTAAAATTTCGTTTGAACGGGTGAAACCTTTGGTGCAAGAGGTATCGAAGAAAAAAGATTGGACATTAAATGCGAACGCTTTTCGGAAAGTTCTCGAATGGCTCGATGAAGGTGCGGACTCCGGCGGGCAAAAATATCTGGAAATGCGTCAGCGGCTCGTTTCGTATTTTGACCGCAAGAACTGTCTGAACGCGGACGAATTGGCGGATGAAACCTTGAACCGCGTCGCCCGCAGACTCGAAGAAGAAGGCAATATCGAAAGCGAAACTCCGGCGAAATACTGCTATATCACGGCGAAATTTGTTTTTCTGGAAAGCGTCCGGGCGGTCAAAAAAGCAGGTCTGCCGCTCGACGAGGTTCTCAGAACCGAACAAATCAAAGAACAGGCGGCCGAAGAATCGAACGACAAAGAGTTAAAGGAAAAACGGCTCGATTGTCTGGAAAAATGCACCGAAAAACTGGAGACGGCCAACCGCGAAATGATCGTTCAATATTATTTCGGCGAAGAGCGTGTCAAGATCGAAAACCGCCGCTTGATGGCGGAAAACCTGGGTATTTCAATCAACGCCCTGACGATCCGGGCGTGCCGGATTCGGGATAAACTGGAAGTTTGCGTCAAAAACTGCGTCGGGTGAAAAATTGTTGGTTTTCAGTCTTTGATCTTTGGTCTTTGAATTCTATTTTGAAGTTTATTGCTCAGATCAAACAATCAAAGACCAAAGATCGAAAACCAAAGACTAATCTTTTAAAAATTGATTTGACGAAACATTTTTCGGATTTTGTCTTATCGGATTAGAGAGTAAAATCTTGATCCAAAAAATATGAATACGGGAACATATAAAACTGAAGACATCAATGCGTATCTGCTCGGAAATCTGCCGGAGGAAAAAGCCGAAGTTTTTGACGAACTGAGTTTTACCGACGCGGATTTCGCCGACGAGCTGAGTGCGGCGGAAAAGGATCTGGTTGACGCATATATCAGAGGCGAACTAACGGGCAAAACGCTCGAAAGATTTGAAACGCATTATCTCGCTTCGCCCCTCAGACGCGACAAGGTCGAATTTGCCGGGGCATTTCAGGTTTTTGCCGAAAAGGAGTTCGTGAAAACGGCCGAACTTAATGAAGAGGAGAAACCGCAACGCAAAAGCGGATTTTTTGCCGATCTCTTTGCCGTTCCGAAACTTTCCCTGCAATGGGGTTTTGCACTGGCGGCATTGGCTTTTCTGGTTTTCGGCGGCTGGCTGATGCTGGAAAACTCACGTCTTCAAAACGAGGTCAGTCAATCGCAGACAAACCGCGATGACCTCATAAACCGCGAAGCGGAACTCAAAAATCGTGAAAAGGAACTGCAAGATCAAATCACCGATCAGCAAAATCAAAATTCCGAAGCCGAAAAAGAACTCGCCAAAATCCGCGAGGAACGTGCCAAACTGGAAGAGGAACTGAAAAACCGAAAAACTCGGGAAACCCAAAAACGCCCGCCGGAGGAACAGATCGCCGATGCGAAAAAGCCGTCCAAACCTTCAACAAATCAAAGACAGCAACCGGCGATCGCCACGTTTATTCTGACGCCTTCCCTCCGCGGCGGCGGCAGTCAATTGCAAACGGCGGAAATTCCGGCCGGCATAAAGACGGTTGAAATGCGGCTCGAGCTCGAATCGGATGATTTTCCGGCATACGAGGTCGCCCTGCAAAATCCTTCCGGCGGCCGGACACTCTGGCAAAGCGGCAAACTCCGTTCAAAAGGAAACAATGCAGACAAATTCGTGTCGGTTCGTTTTCCCGCCGGACTTCTGCAGACGCAAATTTACACGCTGGAGGTTACGGGGATCACGACGGACGGCACCCTTGAAAATATTAGTAGTTATTCCTTCCGCGTTGTGCGATAATTTTTCCGCAAAAAAAATCATGCGATGCGGAGGCCTCTGATTATGAATCGGCAAAAAATTCTCGTGTTCGGAGTTAATGACTTTTTACAAAAATTTTTGCTTCTTCTCCTCCTTTTCTGCCTGTTATCTATTTTTTCATTCAGAGCATCCGGTCAGAATTCGCCGGAAATCACGACGCTTGAACCGGAAAAGCGGATCGAACGCGAACTTGCCGGCGGTCAAAAGCATATTTTTCAAATCGATCTGCGGGAAAATCAGTATGCCAGAATAATCTTAGAGCAACGCGGAATTGATGTGGTCATCAGATTGCTCGATACGGACGGCGGCGGAATTGCGGCGGAATACGATAATGAACCGCGGAATTCCGGCGAAGAATTGATCGAATTGGCCGTCAGAGCGGCCGGCAGTTTTCAACTGACGGTCGAACCGCGGCAAAAAAATGCGGAGACCGGCCGCTATCAAATCCATCTGGTTGACATCCGTCAGGCAAGCGAAAAAGATCTCTCGCTCGATGAAACCCGGAAACTCATTACCAAAGCAAACCAACTCTGGCGGTCGGGTAAATATTCGGAAGCCCTGCCGCCGGCCGAACGGGCTCTGGCGATCCGGGAAAAAGAGTTAGGCACGGAAAATTTTGAGGTCAGTCAGGCGTTATTTCTGCTCGCCAATATCTGGAGCGATTATCCCGACTACGAAAAGAGCGAATCGTTTTATCTGCGGGCAATCGCAATGCGGGAAAACTCGATGGGCAAAGATCATATTTCGGTCAGCCTGCCTCTCAACAATCTCGCCGTTCTATATAAAGACAAGGGTGAATACGTCAAAGCCGAAACATTGCTCTTGCGGGTGCTCGGGATCAGAGAAAAAGAACTCGGGGCGGATCATCTTCTGGTCGCTTCCGTTTTACTCAATCTGGGCAATGTCAACCGAGAAAAAGGGATCAACACAAAAGCCGAAGCATTTTATCAGCGGGCTTTGGCGATCAGGGAAAAGGCTCTCGGCAAGGAATCGCTTGAGGTTGCCGTAATTTTGAACAATCTCGCCAATATTTACGAGGATTTCGGCAAGGCCGAACCGATCTATCTGCGGGTGCTGGCGATCCGGGAAAAACTTCTGGGTCCCGATCATCCGGAGGTCGGCCAAATTCTATACAATCTGGCCATTCTCTATTCAACCGCCGGAAATATCGATAAAGCCAAAGAGTTCGGCGAAAGGTCTCTGGCAATTTTTGAAAAAAGATTCGGCGACGAACATCCGTTTACTTCGTTTCCGCTCAATTTTCTCGGCATTATTTACAAAACTCTCGGCGATTATGAAAGGAGCGAAACGGTTTTTCTGCGATCTGTGGCCATCAAAGAAAAAAAACAAGGACACTATCACCCATTTCTGGGCGGTGCACTTTTGAATCTGGCCGAGCTATATGCCGTCAAAGGCGAGATCGAGAAAGCGATCGAGACTCAAACCCGGGCCAATGAGATTCTCGAATATAATGTCAGAATAAATCTGGTCATCGGTTCGGAACAGGAAAAACTGAGCTATCTTGAAACAGTTTCCGATTCGGAAAACCGCACCTTGTCCCTGAACGTCGAAGTTGCCCCGGCGTCTTCCGCCGCCACCGAACTTGCGGCCACTTCCATTTTGCAACGCAAAGGCCGCGTGCTCGATGCGATGTCCGAAAACCTGACGGCTCTGCGTCGCCGTTTTAACCCGCAAGATCAGCTTCTGCTCACTAAATTGAATGAAACGACAACAAAACTGTCAAAACTTATCTTTGCCGAGACAAGCACAATGGCAACTGAAGAATACCGGAAAAAAATACGGGAGATCGAAACAGAAAGAGAAAATATCGAGAGCGAGATCAGTCGCCGGAGTGCCGGATTTTACGAACAAACCAAACCGATCACCTTAAAGTCAATCAGGGAAGCAATGCCTGAAAATGCCGTCTTACTTGAAATCGCCCATTTTTATCCGGTCTCCCCGAAGGCGTTTAGCCTGGCGAAAAAAGTTCCGGCGGATGAAGCGGAAAAAGCTCGCTATATCGTTTATATCATTCGCAAAAACGGCGAAGTAGTCTGGAAGGATCTGGGCAAAGCGAGGCTGATCGACGCGGCGGTCTCCGATTTTAGAAAGGCTCTGTATGACTCGAAAAGCAAAAATTTCAAGGAAATCGCCAGAAATTTAGACAGTAAACTGATGTCGCCGATCCGCAGTCTGATCGGTGATAAAAAACAACTTCTCATCTCACCCGACGGCAATCTGAATTTGATTCCGTTCGAGGCTTTGGTTGATGAAACCGGCCGATTTTTGGTGGAAAATTACGCCGTCAGCTATCTTTCGAGCGGCCGCGACCTGCTCCGAATGCAGACCCCGCGGGTGAGCATTGATAAGACTCTTGTCGTCGCCAATCCGAATTACGGCGAGCCGCCCGATCTGACGATTCCGGCCGCAAGCACGAAACGCCAAAGCATCACGGCCACACGGAACTTGACCGATACTTATTTCGCCCCGCTCGGCGGAACCGCTCAGGAAGCCCGGGCGATTCAGGCGATCTTTCCCGAAGCCGTTTTTCTCACCCAAGCCCAAGCCACCGAAACGGCGGTTAAAAATGCCAACGCCCCGCAGATTCTCCATCTCGCCACCCACGGTTTCTTTTTGGAGGAATCTTCCAAAGCTGAAAAAACGAAGCCGGAAAATCCCCTGCTCCGTTCGGGTCTGGCCTTTGCCGGTGCGAACAAACGCGAAAAAGGAGAAAGGGACGACGGAATTTTGACCGCTCTGGAAGCATCGGGGCTGAATCTCTGGGGAACAAAACTGGTCGTTCTGTCGGCCTGCGATACGGGTCTTGGCGAAGTCAAAAACGGTGAAGGCGTTTACGGTCTGCGGCGGGCGTTTGTTCTGGCCGGAACCGAATCGCTCGTGATGAGCCTCTGGTCGGTGAGCGATTACGTTACGCGGGAAATGATGACGAATTATTACAAGAATTTGAAATCAGGCATGGGACGCGGCGAAGCCCTCAGAGCAGTCCAGCTCGAAATGCTCAAAAAACCGAATCGTCAGCATCCGTTCTTCTGGGCAAGTTTTATCCAAACCGGCGAATGGGCAAACCTCGCCGGCAAACGCTGAAATTTATTAACGGTCATTTTTTTCTTTCTACCTTTCGAGACGGTCAAGAAGAGACCGTTCTTTTTTTATCTGTCCGCAATAAAAATTTTCGAAATACTTTTTCAAAAATGTCTTGTCATTTTGAAGGGTATTTTAATGAGTTTTAGATATCGAACTGATTAAA
>JBGTRS010000105.1:8261-11414 GCA_041940665.1 Pyrinomonadaceae bacterium
ACAGCAGAATGGATGCAGCAATTAACAAAGGTTGGCGGGCTTTATTCGCTGGCGGCAATGTCAAAAGCAGGATTGCTTAATGCTTATTATGCCAACATTATCGCTCTGTATGAAGCCACGCAAGCGGGAGCACTGATGTATTCGGGAGCGGCGGTCGGATCGTTCGCTCTAACCGCCGGCGTGCCGGTTTTAACGGCGGTCGGCGTCTGGGTCGCACTCGGTTCGGGTTATTATCAGGCACGTCAGGAAGCGAAAAAGGAGGAAACGATGTCGGGATTTTCGCAAGGGTTTGTGATGGCGATCCTCGGCTGGAAATGGGATCACGTCGTTTCACGCTTTCGCCGACCTTATCTACGCATAAACCATTTCGACGAAGCGATGGATTCCATCCGTGTTAATTCTTATCACGAAGGATTGAAAATGGGTTATCTGGCAGGATTGGTTTTGCCGGACGAAGGTAAAAAAGCCTATGCGGGCAAGATCCGCCAAGCCGGCGGTATCCGCGGCCCGAAAGAATGGAGCAGAAACAGTGATATTGCCCGCAATCAGCAAATTTCCTACGTCATCGAAATGGCCGCGGCGGCTCGCCGACACCAGATCATCAAAGCGGAATAATCAAAATCATTCGTAAACTTAAAATAAAAGCGAATTTAGAGGCAAAATCTTTCCGCCTCTATTTTTTTCGTTCATATTCTCGACCTTTCCGCCAAAGAGTAAACATCCTTAAAAAAAAATGTGAAATATTTTTTCCGAATTGTCTTATCAATTCAGAAGTTAGAAAAAGCGTTGGGAAAATGGCGGAAAAAGTCTGCCGAAACGAAAGGAGAAAGAAAAAAATTATGTCAAACGTGACTCTGATATTAACCAGACAACCGCTTCTGGAATTCAATCACGGTAAAAGAAGCGGGCGGTGGGGAGCGATGGCCGTTCTCAAGGGAGCCAAAGTTTTGAGTGCCGGTTTTTCCGGTCAGGATGATCTTTATTCGGGAATTGACCTGAACGGAAGAATGCTCAATATCCAGACCGAAGGCGGCGGCGGATTGGAACTCGTCGCCGAATTCGACACGATGGAACGGTTTAAATCGGACAGCGGCAAAGGTTTCTATATGCAGGTCAGACCGCGGCCGAATCAACCCTATATGCTGACGATGTATAAAGCCGGACTCGTTACCAAGCTCAATAAATCCGGCAACTGCCTTCTGGTTCACGGCCACGGCTATAAACAGCAAGGTACGGGAAACACGGCGGGAATTCTCGTTCACGAGGCCCCGCACGTCGGCTGGCTGATCGGCTGTATCGCTCCGCGGGAGAAAAACAACCGCGTTCAGTCTTCAAATGCGATGCCTTCGCGAAACGCGATGGAAACCATCTTTGAAGCGATGGGCGGTTTCAGCGTCGGAAAAAAAGCCGACCTGCTCGTTCTGGACTGGTAAAGAATTTTTATTATTAAGGAGATAAATGTTTATGAAAAAAAATGCAATTTTAATGTTTGTTTTGATGACGATGTTCACGATCGGTTTTAGAGAAGTTTCGGCCCAATTTACGATCAAAGTTCCGAAAATTCCGAAGGTTGAAAAACCGAAAACCGATCAGCCGAAAACGGATAAACCGGTAACCGATGACAACGGTTCAGCCCGTATAACGACCACGGCCAAACCCGGTTCTAAAGCTATCTACGAAAACCAGCGGCCGAACGGCACACCGGTTTTTCTGAAAAATACGATTCACGTGAAAACGCAGGCTCACGATGAATACTGGAAAGCCCCGGGACAAAAGGATTATTCAAGCTGGGTTCCGCTCGTTCGTTTCAGTCTGTTTTATAACAACGATACGACTCTCAATTATACGGCCGAATATTTCCATCCGGACGGTTCGCTCTGGTACAGCGAAAAGCTTGAACCGGGATTTTATGCGGCTGACCGCACGATCTTGTATCAAAGTCCGAGTCCCTGGAGCGGCGTTCTCGATACGAAATCCACCGATAAAACGGGTGTCTTTTCGTTCAAGATCACCAATCAGGATACAAAGGAAGTTCTCTTTCAAGGCAAATTCAAGATCGGCAAGGTGAGCCGTGCCTATCGCCCGCAGGAGAAGAACAAAAATGATTTTTACGTCGAACACGATTGGCTTGCCCCGTTCGGAATGATCGGCTTTCACCACAGCGATCTGGAGATCGGCGGCATTCCGCTCGAAGTCAGCGTTTGGCTGAACGGAATGATCAATGCCGGCGATCTGGAAGGGCGGATCTTTTACAAAGGCCAGCAGGTCGCTTCGACCAAAGACGGCTCGAGCGGAAGCGGTGCCAGCGATTATGACGAAAGAGCCTCGCAGTATGCACCGCCTTTCGCTCCGCAAACGATCTGGAAACGCTGGCAATTTCAATGGGGAAATTTCCGCGTAGATAACAACGGCGGTTTCAATCGAGATTATTATCCGAATGCTCACTATTTCGATAAAAACCCGGGCGAATATACGGTCAAAATTTATCATTTGGGAACGCAGATCCGGGAATTGAATTTCACGGTCGGTGCGGACGGCAGATTCGTCGTACCGGGCTACACGAGTCAGATTCCGATGCCGTATCACCGGATAATTCTGCCCGTCAAGATCATCGGAACGCCCGATAAGTTCAATCCGAATGCCTGGAAAACCGATGCATTCTACGGCAATCCGCTTAACGGCTTTGCCGCACAATAACCAAATACAGGAGAAATTTATATTTTTATGAAAAACAAATTTTTAATTTTCACGATCTTGCTCAGTATTTTCATTGCGGTCGCCTGCGGACTCAATTCCGTGACGAAAGTGGAACTTGAACAGGTCAAAGCCGGAGATGTTCTGGTTTACCGCTATCAAAAAGGCGGCAGATCCTGGTTTTACGCCGATAAGATCACCCGCATCGAAGACGATCGGGTCTTTTTCAATCCCGGAAAAATGGAAGCGACTTCCGGCACGGACGGCAGGCTGGATAGTTTTTTGACCGATAAAGAGTCTTTGATCTCAAAAGCGGAACTTCTGAAATATGAAACCGAGCAGGGCACCGACAGAAAAGTGATTATCTGGATCAAATAAAACTTGAGATCTGGGGCTGAAATAAAAGGTGGTGTAACAAAACGTATGAATTGAAATGAAAATTAATCACTTATTTTGGCG
>JBGTRS010000106.1:0-11401 GCA_041940665.1 Pyrinomonadaceae bacterium
GGACACCTGGGAATTTGATGGTCAGAAATGGGAACGGATGGCCACGACGGGACCGAAACCGCGTTACGGTCCGGCAATGGTTTATGATCCGTCAAGCCGGAAAATAATTCTGTTCGGCGGCAACGACCACTCGGACAATATCTACGGCGACACCTGGGAGTGGAACGGCACAGTCTGGAAAAAATTGAGCGATACGGGCATCAACCCGCGGGCGGCGTTTGAACTCATCTATTCGAAAAAGCGTGATTCAATTTTGCTGATCGGCGGTTTTGACAAAGGTAATATCTACGGCGACATTTGGGAATGGAAAGCAAACGGCTGGCAAAAACTGGATGTGCCGGAAATGCCGAAACTGTTTTTCCCCGGCGTCACTTTCGATGCGAAGCGAAATAAACTGGTTTTGTTCGGTCAGAGTTCCGCCCAGAGTGCGGGCGAAACCTGGCAACTCGATCTATCGAAGATCGAAGCGGCCAGAACGGTTTTATCCGAACCCAAAAACCCGCAAGCCGAGCGATTCGGTAAAGAGGTGTTTGAGGGAGAACTCTTTCGCGGTTCGTTTTCACCGGACGGAAACACCTTTTATTTTTTCAAAAAAATAACGCCCGGTGCGGAAGATTACCGGATCTTCGAGTCGAAACTCGTCAACGGAAATTGGACCGAGCCGAAAAAGTTGAATCTTGGCGGCGATCATTCCAATCTTTATCCGTCGATCTCAAAGGACGGTCAGCGGCTTGTTTTTGCCTCCTACCGTCCCGCACCGAATGACAAATCGGAAAAACCGAACGCCCATCTCTGGTATTCCGACCGAATCGGCGATAAATGGAGCGAACCGGTTTTTCTCGCTAAAGCCAACAAACCCGGTCATTATCATTCGTGGGTGGAATTCGGTTGGGACGACGATATATATTTCCGCCGGACGACGCCCGACTGGAAAACAACCGAGACTTTGAAAACCCGCTGGAACGGTACGGAATACGGCGAACCCGTTCTGGTTGAAGAAGCCGAGCGTTGGAAAAATTGGCGGGAAGATGTCCGGGTTGTCGGCGGTTCGCCCGGGCCGACCAAAAACATAATCTTCCTCGATGTCGCCACCAGAAATCCGGACACGAATCGCGGAGCCTCCGACATCTGGGTGTCCCTCAAAAATGAGGGCGTTTGGCAGGAACCAAAACCGCTCGGCGAGGTCGTCAATACCGCCGGTTTCGACGTTTTTCCGTTTTTCTCGCCGGACGGAAAAACTCTGTATTTCGTCAGAGATTTCAAAGAGTTCTACCAAATCCCTCTGGATAAGGCACTTTCTTCCGTTAACAAAAGCCCTGAGATCACGATTGACGGCACAATTTCGGAAGATGAGTGGAAAAACGCGAGAGAGATCGAATTAACCGGCGAAGGCAAAGGGTTCTATAAATTCTCCGGTGATGAATTATTTCTGGGCGTTCGCGGTGTCGGCGAAGGCTGGCTAACCGTCTATGCGACCGACGGAAAAGATATATATGCACTGCACGCTTCGGCGGCTCTGGGAACGGCCATTTACAAAAATGAAAACGGCATCTGGCAGAACACGCAGGGTTTCAAATACGAAGCCCGCGATACTTCAATGAGCGATGAAGCTTTAAGAATGCGTGAAAATTTTTATAAAACGAACGGCTGGGTCGCCAATGTCAGCGGAATGGGTGAGCCGTCCGAATACGAGTTGAATATCTCGAAGAAATTCTTTGACGGCCGGGAGATGAAGATCGCCGTCGTCTATTCGACGGCAACGAATCCGGTTTCGCTTCAAATCTTTCCGGAAACGCTTGCCGACGACACTTTGAAAATGGATTTGATCATCGGTAAAACGCCGTCGGGCTTAAAATTCGATCCGGCAGAATGGGCGGTCATCAAGCCGTAAGAGAAACTGCGGACAAGGAGTTTTTTATTATGCTGAAATTATACAGTTTGTTTCTAATTATTTTGCTTTTACTTCCGAATTTTGCATTGGCAATGCAAACGAACGCTTCAAAGACATTTGTGATAACGAACGTAAACGTCATTCCGATGGATTCGGAACGGGTTTTGAAAGATCAGAACGTGGTCATTGAGAACGGCAAAATCAAAGCACTCGGTTCAGCCGAAAAGGTGAAACCGCCGGAAAATTCGGTCGTCATCAATGGCACGGGTAAGTTTCTGATTCCCGGTTTGGCCGATATGCACATCCATATCCGCGAAGGAAGCGAAAAAGATCTGACGATGTATGTCGCCAACGGTGTG
Organism: Pyrinomonadaceae bacterium; assembly: GCA_041940665.1. GTDB lineage: Bacteria > Acidobacteriota > Blastocatellia > Pyrinomonadales > Pyrinomonadaceae > Aridibacter. The sequence goes on from JBGTRS010000106.1 coordinate 2,251, forward strand.
ACGACCGTTTTCAGTATGCACGGAAGTCCGTGGCATCTCGAATTAAAAGAAAAAATAAACAGAGGCGAACTGCTCGGGCCGCGATTTTTTACGACCGGGCCGACGACCGCCAGATCGGGTATAGATTCGCCCGAAAAGGCCGAAAAGTTTGTTGCGGAACAAAAGCAAGCGGGCTATGATGCGATCAAACAATACGGCAGCGGTACGCCGGAAGGAATGACGCGGGAAACATACAACATTCTGCTCAGAGCCGCGAAAAAAGAAGGCATCCGCGTCGTCGGACACGCTCCGCGAAATATGCCTTTTTCGGCCGTGTTTGAAGAAAGACAAAATTCCATTGACCACGCCGAAGAAATTTATTATACCTACACGCCGATTCAGGATTTTTACAAACCGCACGTTGACTTCCAGTTCGGCCGGATGAACCTTGAAGATTACCGGAAGGCCGATCCGAAATTTCCCGAATTGCAGAAAATGACGCCCGTTATCAAAAAACTCGCCCGCGAAGCAAAACAAGCCAACCTCGAATTTACACCGACGCTGACTTCGTTTGAAACGATCTGGCGGCAGACGACCTCCGAATTCGATGCGATGATGAAAGAGCCGGAATTAAAATATGTCGAACCCGTAACGCGGGCAAATTGGGGGCCGCAGACAAATCGCTACCGGGCAAGCTGGTCGAACCGCTTAACGGAAATGGACAGGATGCTCAAACAAAGTCTCGAATTACAGAAAATGATGGTCAGAGAATTCGATAAAGCCGGAGTTCCCGTCATGACCGGCACGGACTCGCCTTTGACTTTTGTCTATCCCGGTTTTACCTTGCATCACGAACTGGAGTTATTTGTCGAATCAGGGCTTTCGCCCTACAGAGCCCTGCGGGCCGCAACAATTACGCCGGCAAAAGTTTTGAAAATTGATGAACGGCTCGGCTCGGTCGCCGTCGGCAAAGAAGCCGATCTGGTTCTGCTCGACGCCAATCCGCTGGAAAATATTAAGAACACGCGAAAGATCAGCGGAGTTTTTTCGCGAGGGCGTTGGTTTGCGGACAGCGAAATTGACAAAATGCTCGCCGAGATCGCCGCCGGCTACAAACCGCTCTGGGACGAAATTCAGGTATTTCAAACCTTTCTGGACAAAGGCGAGATCAAAAAAGCCCTCGAAATCTTCAAAAATTCGGAAGGCAAAAATGAAAACGCGGCTAATTATCTCGAGTCTGCGGTCAACACGATCGGTTACAGATATATCCGGGCGAACGATCTCGACAAAGCCTTTGAACTTCTGAAGCTGAACACGGAATATTTTCCGGACGCCTTTAATACCTGGGATTCTCTGGCGGAGGTCTATATGCTCAAAGGCGAAAAGGATTTGGCGGTCAAATATTACAAAAAATCTCTCGAACTGAACCCGAACAACACAAATGCCGTAGAACAAATAAAAAAACTCGAGGGCGACAGATAACTATGCGAAAAAATTTTCTTATGAAAATGCTTGGACTCATTTTGGGTTTCGGCGTGTTTTTAATATCGGTTCAGGCTCAGACTGATGTAACGAAACTGCCTCTTCTCTACAAGGCCGAAGGAGAGGACAAGGTTAAAGTTCAGAAAGACATTGTTTATAAAAAAGTCGGTGAAACAGAACTTGAAATGGATGTTTATTCGCCGCCGGACGCAAGCGGAAAATTACCCGCAATAATTTTTATCAGCGGTTCGGGAAATACGAAAGACTGGCAGATATATCAGGATTACGGAGCGGTAACGGCGGCAAACGGAATAATCGCCGTGCAGTTTAACCGCCGCTTCGCCAACGGAAGCGAACTGCCGCAGGCGAGAGAAGACACGAAAAGCTTTATAGATTTTATCCGCGAAAACGGCGGTAAATACGGGATTGATACGAACCGCATCGGTGTTTGGGCATTTTCGGGCGGCGGATTTTTTGTTGATCTGGTCATGCAGGAAAACCAGCCGTTTATCAAGTTCATCATCGCCTTCTACGGCATTGACCGTGTTGAAACGCTCGAGCAGATCAGAAAATTGGGCGATAAACTGCCGCCGATCTATATGGTTCGGGCCGGACAGGATCAGCCGAACTTAAATAATGCCATCACGCTTTTTGCATTGCAGGCGATCGGTCGAAACTTGCGGTTCACGTTGATTAATTATGCGGAAGGAAAACACGCTTTCGATATTTTTGACGACACGGATGAAACACGAAAAATTATCAAACATACGTTTCAATTCATTAAAGATGAATTTGGTATGTAAGTAGCGGGGATGGTTCCAAATACTAGCGATAATCAAGACAGAAAAAATTAAAATATGTTCAACCAAACGGCTTTTGCAATTTTTTTAATTCTTTTGCTTTTCTGCAAAGCATTCGGGCAGAAGAACGAGAAATTTAAAGAAGAGGAAGCCAGTTTTAAGAGCGGTGAAGTAAAACTTGCGGGAACTCTATTTATGCCCGCAGGAAACCAGAAAAGTCCGGCAATCGTCATCACGCACGGTTCGGGACCGGACAGCCGCAAGTTTCGCAATTACAGAATGCGGGCGGCCGATTTTGCGAGCCGGGGCATCGCCGCTCTGATCTATGACAAAAGAGGCGTCGGCGATTCGGGCGGAGAATACATCGAAACGCCCGATCTCAAAGTTCCCGCCTCAGACGTTTTGGCGGCCGTTGAATTTTTGAAAAAGCGTCGGGAGATCGATGCGGAAAAGATCGGTGTGATGGGAACAAGTCAGGGCGGTTGGGTCGCCCCGCTGGCGGCCTCTATGTCAGATAATATCGCCTTCGTTATCTCGATTTCGGGTCCCGGAGTTTCCGTCAGAGAGCAGGTCATCCATCAGACGGGCGAGAAAATTATCGATTACGGTTTTTCACCCGATGACGTTGCTGAAATGAAAAATTTTATGCACAAACTCTACGCCTATTATGCAACGGGCGAAAACTTTGAGGTGATAAAAAATGAATGGGCGGCGGCGAAGGAAAAAAAATGGTTTTTCAAGGAATTGTTCGGCAAACACGGCGAAGAATTAACGCCGCCCGATAAACTTTCTTTCAGGGATTTCGATTTTTACCGCCATCTTGCTTACGATCCCTTTCCTGTTTTGCAAAATCTAAAGGTTCCCGCCTTGGCCGTCTTCGGCGAAATGGACAGACACATCCCCGTCGAAAGGAGCGTTGCCAAATGGCAGGAAGCCTTCGAAAAAAGCGGAAATGAGAAATTTTTGACGATAAAGATCTATCCCAAAGCCGGACACGGCATAAACACAATCGCGGAAGAAAAAGAATGGCTCGTTCCTCCGGCCGATTTAAAAATAATAAGACGCGGCTTTGTCCCCGGCTTTACGGATTTTCTGAACGATTGGGTTTTAAGAGTCACAAAGAAATAATTTTTTTTGATAGAAAAAGTATTGGAAGCGAAGGCAAATCATAAAGTGAGGACAAAAATAGTCTAAAAGACAATTTATACAAGAAATTTTAGACGAAATTAGATAATGAAAAGATTTTTAACGCTATTTTTAATCACCATCTTTGTTCTCTTTGCTCAAAGCTGTGCGGCTCAAACAGCGGGCGTAGCGGAAAAAGCGGATTATGAAATCATTGGCGGAAAAGATTTCTCGGTCCTGCCGTTCGAACTGTTCGACAACCGCCAACTTGTCAAAGTAAAGATCAACGGGCAAGGCCCTTTCACGTTCGGCGTTGATACGGGCGGCGGAAATCTCATCACGCCCGAACTTGCCGGAAAACTCGGGCTGAAATTAACGGACGAATTCGAGATCAGCGGAGCGGGCGAACAGAGAGTTCCGGCCTGGCGGACGCGGGTTGAAAAGGTCGAAACGGGCGAACTTAAAGCGACGAATCAAGTTTTTGTCGTGACTTCCCTAAAGGAAATTCAGGAAGCCATCGGTTTTCAGGAATTCGACGGTTTGCTCGGAAGAGAATTGTTCAATTCCCTGACGACCAGGATCGATTTTGACAAAAACCAGTTCGTATTTACAAAACCCGAAAAGTTTGCCTACAAAGGCACGGGCGAGGTCATTCCGTTTGAATTCGCCGGACATATTCCGCAGATCGAAGCCGAAATTGACGGAATCAAAGGAAAGATCATCGTTGACACGGGCGACCGTTCATCTCTGACCCTGTTCGTGCCGTTTTATGAACAGAACGGATTCGGCGAAAAATACAGCCAAAGACGCGAGGCTCTGACGGGCTGGGGAATCGGCGGAGCGATCCCTTCGGAAATGTTCCGGCTCAAACAGATAAAGATCGGCGACGTCATTTTGGAAGATGTCGTCACCCGTCTGCCGCTCGTCAAAAGCGGTGCGTTTGTGCGTGAAACCCGGATCGCCAGCATCGGTTCGGGTTTACTCAAACGGTTTAACGTGATCTTTGATTATAAACGCCGGAGAATTATTTTAGAGAAAAACAGTAATTTTCAATATGAAGATAAATTTGAAAATTATGTTCTGGACAAACGCTATGTCCGCGGAAATACGCTGATCTCCGGAAAATTGCCGCAGATCAAGATCGTCGTGGATGAAAAGTTCAGATATGCCGGCAGATTCGACTTTCGGATCCGGGACGTCGCGGCCGGCGAGAGATTCGTTTTTGTTGACGCCGAAAAGAAAAAGGTAAAACGGCTTTTTATCGCTCAGTTCGAGGGCTTTCTGCCCGGTGTTGACGATTTCTTCCGGTACAGTTTTGCAAACGCCGAAACGTTCGGCGGACATAAATTCAGACACAATAATTTCGCTTTCAGCAACAAAGAAGCAAGAGAAAATAATCCGCACGGCGAATCGGTTTTGACCTCTGATTTTCTAAAAGAAAAAGGTTACGAACTTGAAGACGAACTGATGCTTTCGAGATTTTTGACCGTTCCCGACAAGGAAAAAAGAAACGAATTGATCCTGTTTTACGTAGAAAATATCAGTCCAACAGAACACACTTTGTCCGAATTTTACGACGGCGATAATGAAACGGAAATCTGGAAAAGGATCGGAAAGGATCTGCGGGAACGCTCGCTCAAGTCCTTTGCGGTCAAATAAAGATGATGAAGAAAATTATCACTTGTTTATTAACCATATTTTTGATCGCTTCCGCGGCTTTTTCGCAAAATATGTCGGATCTGGAAAAACTTGTCGAAACGGAAAAAAACTTTGCCCAAACCGCCCGCGAGAAAAGCGTCAAAGCGGCGTTTCTGGAATATCTTCACGATGACGGATTGATCTTTCAACCCGATGCAAAGAACGGAAAGGAGGTCTGGAAAGCCCGTCCGGAATCTCCGGCGTTGCTCGCCTGGCATCCGGTCTGGGCGGATATTTCCAATGACGGCCGGGTCGGTTATACGACCGGCGACTGGAGTTTTCATCCCGCCGGTAAGGACGGCGAGCCGTCCGCGTTCGGGCAATACATAACCATCTGGGAAAAACAGACGGACGGCAAATTCAAAGCCGTTTTGGACATCGGCATTTCGCACGAAAAACCCGCATCGGTTGAAAAGGAATGGAAATCGCCGAAGCGGTTTAACTCAGGTAAAAAGAAAAAAGAACCGAATTTAATGGCGGAAAATTTTGAAAAACATCTGGCCGAAGATGTCCGCGTTTATCGAAACGAAAGGTTTCCGTTTATCGGTAAAACCAGTGGTTTGGAAGAGATCAAAAAAGAACGAACAAACATAAAGACCAATAAGGTTCTGAAAGAAAAATGCAAAAGCTCCGGTGATTTCAGTTTCTGCTACGGCGAAATTGAAATAACAAAAAAAGACGATTCAACCGAAAAAGGAAACTCTTTGCAAATCTGGAAATTGAGAGAGGGAAAATGGCGGATGGTTCTCGATCTATACACGCCGATTCCCTAAAGAGGGTCAAAAATGAATGAAGACAAGATCAAAATCAGCCGACGAACATTTGCCGTTCAAAGCGGTCTAGCAGGTTTACTTGCTTTAATGGGTTTTAGAGGCATCAAGGGAGCACCGCCGCCGACCGTTTTTGATAAAACGCCGCTTTCGGATAAATTTCTGACGCAGCTTCCGAAAATGATGGAATTTGCGGGCGTTCCGGGCGTGACGATCGTCGAAGTAAAAAACGGTAAAGTAAGCTGGCAAAGCGATTTCGGCGTTAAAAATGCCGATACCAAAGAACCCGTGACGATCGAGACGGTCTTTCCCGCCGCGTCCCTGAGCAAGCCCGTTTTTACTTATGCCGTCCTTCTGCTTCATGATGAAGGCTTGATAGACCTTGACCGCCCGCTGATAAATTATCTGCCGGGCGAGATCGCTCCGAACGAACCCCGCGTCAAAGCGATCACGGCCCGGCACGTACTGAGCCATTCGACGGGTTTGCAGAACTGGCGTTTTCGGGCCAACGACGAGTTAAAACTCGCCTTTACGCCCGGCGAAAAGTTTTCCTATTCGGGCGAAGGATTTTTCTACCTCCAACGGGTCGTCGAAAAGATCACCGGAAAAGGGCTCGACGAATTTATGCGGGAACGGATTTTCGAACCTTTGGGGATGAAAAACAGCAGTTATATCTGGCTTCCGCAATACGAAAAACACGCGGCGATGAGCCATAATTACCGCGGCAAGGCCGTGCCGCCGTTTGGTGCCGACCATATTCCGAAGCTTCTGGAACTCGCCGAAAAATGGAACAAACCCTTGAACGCCTGGCGGTATGAAGATTACGAACGGGCGATGCCTTCGGTTGATGCCAATCTGCCCGCTCTGCCGAACTTTATTTTGCTCAATGCGGCGGCGAGTATGAAAACCACTTCGACCGATTTCGCCCGGTTTCTGATGCATCTGCTGAATTCATCGGATAGGAAAAATGCGGTCAAAAAAGAAACTCTGGCCGAGATGCTGAAAACTCAGACCAAAATAAACAGTGCCATCTCCTGGGGACTCGGCATCGGTCTGGAAAATTACGGCGGACATTCCTATTTCTGGCACTGGGGCGATAACGGCACTTACAAAGCGTTCGTGATCGGTGAGCCTTCGAAAAAATGGGGAATGGCGATTTTTACCAACGGCTCGAACGGCCACAGAATTTGGGAAAGGATCGTGCGGGAAGCCACCGGACGCGATCATCCGAGCTTTCTTTGGATTTAAGATTTTAAAAATGTTGCTTTGATACAAAACGCCCCGGTCTTTGCAAGACAAAAGAGATTCTGAAAATTTTATAATAAAAGCAAGTTCGGCTTAAAACGATGTAAATTACTTCGGAGAAAACTACCATGAAAAAATTCTACAGCTTCATTTTTGCAGTATGTCTATTATACGGCCCGGTTCTTTTACCGGCGGATAATTTTGTTCTAACGGCACAGGCTCAGACTCAAAATCAAACCAAATTTGCCGAAAAGATCAAAAAAATCGAAAAATTCGTCGAAGACCGGATGAAAACGGAAGGGGCGGTCGGCCTGACCATCGGTTTTATCAAAGACGATTTTCAATGGGTCAAAGGTTTCGGTTTTGCCGATCTTGAAAACAGAGTTCCGGCCAAAGCGGAATCATCCTACCGGATGGCTTCGGTCACCAAACCGATGACGGCGATCGGCATTCTCACGCTGGTCGAACAGGGCAAAATTGATCTCGACGCCGAAGTCCAAAAATATGTGCCGTATTTTCCGAAGAAAAAATTTCCCGTCACGGTGCGTCAGCTTCTCGGACACTTGGGCGGCATCAGTCATTATCAGAACTACGCTCTTGAAGGACATTTCAAAGACCATAAAAACACGCGTGAGTCTATCGCCGTTTTTGAAAACTTCGATCTCGTTGCCGAACCCGGCACGCAATACAATTATTCAAGCTACGGTTTCAATCTGCTCGGGGCGGTGATCGAAGGAGCGAGCGGGAAATCTTACGGTGAATATATGACGGAAAATGTCTGGAAACCTCTTGGCATGAACGATACGCGGCTCGATAATCCGCTGGAGATAATCCCGAACCGCGTCGAAGGTTATCAGATGGCCGGCGGAAAATTGAGAAACAGCGAGTTTGTTGACATCAGCTCGCGTTTTGCCGGCGGCGGCACACGCTCGACCGTGCCGGATATGCTCAGCTTTGCCAAAAATCTATCCGACGGAAAATTATTGAGCGAGAAAATGCGGATGGAGATGTGGACGCCGCAAACGACCCGCGACGGGCGGAATATCGGCTACGGCTATGGTTGGGGAACAAACACGGCCAACGGACGGTTTGTCGTCGGACACGGCGGAGCTCAGGCCGAAACGAGAACCTATCTCTTGAGCGTTCCGCACAAAAAATTTGCGGCGGCCGTGGCCTTGAATTTTGAAAATGCGGATTCGGCCGCTTATGTGACGAAAATATTCGAAATAATTTTTGATGAACCCTGGTCAATAAATTACTACGCGAACGATCCGAAAGACGCTATAGTTTTACGCGGTCTGGATACGGCTTTCGATTTCGGAATGCGTCATTACGATCAATTCGGCTCGCCGTTAGCAAAAAACGAAGCGGAATTAAACGAAGCGTTCAAATATTTCAACGAAACCGTGAATAATCCTCAGTCGGAAGATTTCAGCCGAAAACTCGCCCAGGGAAATCATCCGGCGTCGAAAGAAGCCTTCGTCAAAATGGTTTCCTATATGGCGGACAAATTAAAACAGAACGGCAAAAACCTCGATGGTTATTATGTTCGCGGCGTGATCCCGCTTTTCAATGATTATATCGTCTGGTATAGATCCGAGACGAATTATGCGGACACTTTGAAATTCAACAAGGCATTTGAAGATAAGATCAACGTAAAACGTTTTATTTGCTGCTGCCTTATGAAATCTAGTTTAATATAATAAAATAATTGTTGCATGTATTTTTCTTTATTTACTTTTATGAAATATGTTGATGCAAGTAGAAATTAAGACGTAGCCGTAGGCCTAATCAGCAAGCTAATTCATATTTTTCTTGGTTCTCAGTTAGCAGTTTGATTCCGAGGGGATTGAAGGAAAGGACGATATTTATTGTAAACGGCTTGATCAATGGAGATATTCACAAACTCAAAAAATTCGTGCCCCGGGTGAGGATCGAACTCACAACCTCCGCATAGCTCACAACGCCACATGCCAAGATTAACATTGACGATTTATAGAGGCGTGACAGGTATAATGTAAAATAAAATGCACCGGGAGAGGATCGAACTCA
>JBGTRS010000107.1:0-11383 GCA_041940665.1 Pyrinomonadaceae bacterium
GGTGAATTTAACGAAACGGCGGAAGTTTTCGTCATCAAACAAAAAAACGCACATTCCTGGGTGGAGGTTTATTTTCCCGAAACCGATTCCTGGATTCCTTTTGACCCGACGCCGTTTGCCGGACAAAATATCACGGGTTCGGATGATTCGATCTACGGAAGCATCAACAGTTATCTCGAAGCCCTCGAAACTTTCTGGATTCAGTATTTTGTCGCCTACGATAATCAAGAACAACAGTCGCTTTTTCGTTCCGTCAAAGATAGCTTTTCCGAATATAAATCAACGGCTTCGGTCTGGATCAAAACCCTGCAAATGGAAATTCAGCTGTGGTGGGAAAAAGTTCGCGGCGACGAAGGTTTGCAGGCCAGTCTTTTTGCCATCGCCTACGGAATCGGATTGATAATCGCTTTAGTTTTAGGAATTTTTCTGATCGTTTGGCTCTTTAAAAAGATCATCAAACTTTCGATCTGGCAAAAATTCGGCGAATGGTTACGCCGCAAAAACGAACAGACGCGGATCATCGAATTTTATGAGCGGATGCAAAAGGTTTTAGCAAGCAAAGGTTTTCGCCGCGAACCGCATCAAACACCTTTGGAATTCGCTTTTGCACTAAATATGCCGGAGGCCGTCAAGATCACGGAAAAGTATAATCGCGTTCGTTTCGGTGAAAAGCATCTATCAAATGATGAATCGAAGGAAATCGAGGATTGGCTGAAATCTTTAGAGGAAAAAGAGTAAAATCAGATAGTCTGCCAAAAGAAAATGAGTCCTGAAAATAACTTTAGTTTCTTTTAAGAACCGGAAAGTAAAAATTTTCAGAACTCAGAATGTTTTTTGAAAAATCGAAATTTAGCTATCGGAAGAGGAAGATTCGGAAGAATCAGAATCCGAGTCGGGCGAATCGTCTGAGTCGGTCGGTTCATCGGTCGTTGTGCCGGGACTATCGCCTTTGACCGTCACCGTGCCGGATTTTTTATCGAGTTCTTTGCCCTGTTCGTCAAAGAGAATCGCTTCGACCTTGTATTCTCCGGGAATCGGAGCATCGAAAAACAGAAAGACGGGACGACTGCCTTCAAATTCGATCTCTTTATTGAGGGCCTCTTCGCCTTTTGATTTGCCTTCGACATTTTCAAAGATTATGTTGAACTTCATTTTATGTTTAGAACTCGTGTTGGCGACATTGGCGACGGCATAGATTTTTTCGCCGACATCAAAGCTGGTTGAAGGCGGATCGGCTTTTTCGTTTTTGCCGAAATTAAAACTGCTGATATTGGCAGTCGTAAAGCTTGCATTACAGGCTAAAACAATAAAGATCAGGGCGGTCAATGCTATAACAGCACTAATAGTTGATTTCATGTGATTTTGCTCCTCGGAAGTTTAGATTTAAGAACTACGCGATTTTAATTAAAGAATTATATTTTTACAAGCAAATATTTCGTCATTTAAAATTATTATTGAAAAAATTATTTGATTTGGGGATATATGAAAAAAGTTGGATTTGTCTTGGCTGTTTGGATCAAAAGAGATTGAGGATTGGTTAAAAGGTTTTGCGAATTGAAGAAAATGAATATGATAATGTACATTTTATTGATACTTGCTTTAAGTATTTTTTCTATCTCATGCGAAATTACCCATTCTCATGTTGAAAATGATAAAGTCAATACCGTAAATAAAATAGAAAATCAACGAATAAATAAAAAGAAAAATCATCCTCAAGTAAAATGGATTTATATAACTGAACCGATATATTTTGTGGATGTTCTTTCAGGGGACGAAAAATCAAAACTCAGCTATAAAGCTGTAATTTTCTTTGAAAATGGTGAATGGGGAAGAGTTTATATTTACACTGGTATTGAAGAGGATGAAAAATTTATAGCCGTTGATACTTCCGAAGGAATTGAATATGGAAGTTGGAAAAAAGTAAAGGACAATTTAGAAATTACGATAAAAAAATGTGAATGTAGTCATTGTTTTGAAGATTCACCGGAGAGGTTAGAAAAAGCAAAATCCAATAAACAAAAAGTATTAAGTCAAAATTGGAAGGTAAAAGGTGAAATTGGAAAGGATGATAGTCAATTAATGTTTAGCAAAAATAAGTATAATTTATTAAATAATCAAAATGTTAGATTGGTGGGTTTTGAAGATAGAATTTTTGAAGTTTTTCAAATAGATGAAATGTTTGAAGTTCCTTGCAAAGAATTAGAGAAATTAAATTAATGAAAAAAGTTGGATTTGTCAGTCTTGGTTGTCCGAAGAATCTGGTTGATTCGGAAGTTATGATGGGACAATTAAAATCGGCTGGCTACGAAATTACGAATAATGCCGAAGATGCCGATACGGTTGTCGTCAATACCTGCGGGTTTATCGAATCGGCGAAGGAAGAATCTATCGAAGCGATCCTAGAAGCTACGCAATTAAAGGAACAAGGGAAGGCAAAAAAGGTCGTCGTTGCGGGTTGTCTGGTCGAACGCTACCGGGACGATCTGATGAAGGAATTGCCGGAAGTTGATGCGTTTATCGGAACGAATCAGCTTGAAAGAATAGTCGAAGCGACCGAACAGGATAAAAGAGATTTTAACGAAATCCATTTAACGCCCATCGGTAACAAAACCGCCACCTATCTTTACGATGAATATACTCCGAGACTTCGGGCGACCGAATCACACACGGCGTTTATCAAGATCGCCGAAGGTTGCGACCGTCCCTGTGCATTTTGTTCGATCCCTTCGATGCGTGGAAGTTTTCGTTCTAGACGTTTCGGTTCGATTATGAAAGAAGCCCAGCATCTGGCGGAACAAGGCGTGAAGGAATTGGTTTTGATCGCTCAGGATTCATCGCGTTACGGTGAGGATTTGGGCGATATAGACGGCTTGGCGATTCTTATTAACGAGCTTTGCAAGATCGAAAAGATCGAATGGGTTCGCGTTATGTACACATACCCGACGCATATTTCCGACGGTTTCTTAAAAGCCATTGCCGAAAATGAAAAGGCCGTTAAATATCTGGATATGCCGCTCCAGCATGCATCAAGAAATATGCTCAAAGCGATGAAACGCGGCGGAACGCGGGAATCACTTGAGCGTTTAATCAAAAGAGTTCGCGATGCCGTTCCCGAAATCGCCATCCGCACGACCTTTATCGTCGGCTATCCGGGCGAAACCGAGGAAGATTTTGAGGAACTGATGCTTTTTATCAAAAACTGCAAATTCGACAACGTCGGTGTTTTCACATATTCCGACGAAGAAGGCACACCGGCTTTTGAACTCGGCGACAAAGTTCCGTTTGAAATCGCCGAAGAACGCCGTAAAAAGTTAATGCAACTTCAAGCCGAAATTTCCAAGAAAAATAACGACAAAAAGGTCGGCAAAGTTTATAAAGTAATGTTTGAAGGTATTTCGGAAGAATCCGAACTTCTCTGGCAAGGGCGTCTTGAAGGGCAGGCACAGGAAATTGACGGCAAGATTCTCATCAACGACGCTCCCGAAGATTTTCTGCCGATCTCAGGCAAACTCGTCAACGTTCGCATCACCGAAGCCCATAATTATGATCTGGTGGGAGAGATCGTTTAAGTAAACAAAATTGTTACGGTCTGAGCGGAACTTCTTTTTCCATGATGACGACGTGCTCTCCGAGGATTATCATTGTGATCGGTTGAAAACCCTCTGCAATGGCGGCGTCGATTTCTTTGTGAACTTTTGTTTCCTTTCTGCCTTGAACCAATTTGTATTCATATCGGGTTGTCGGATTCGCCAGTCTTTCCATGACGGTGACAAATTCCGCCGTCACAAAACCTTGCTTAAATATCGCCGTTCGAGCCAGAAAACGATAGCCTTGTTCCGCAAATTCGTTCAATTCCTTTTTCATCGTGCTGAGACGGCTGGTAGCCAGAATTTTATAGGTCGCCGGATTTTTTATACTCTCTTCATCGCGTCTTAAGAACAGAGCCATATCCCATTGTTCGGTCGGTGCGGAATAAAGCACACGAAAACCTTTGGCGGCCACTTCATCGAGTTCTTTTTCCATCGTGCTGATCTTCTTGGTCGAAAGCACTAAATAATTCTGGTCAGCATCAACTTGAATTTGATCCTTTGCCTGAGCAAAAGCAAGACTCGCCGATAATAAAACCAAAGAGGCAAATAAAAATAGTTTTTTCATTTCAAAAACTCCTTACTAATTTGTATTTTAGGGTTGATAAAGAAATATCAAAAATTATTCTGCACAATCAGCAATTTATTATCAAACAGCCGAATAATTTAGAAGTGTCCAAAAAGTGTATTATCAAATGCAAAACTGTCTTTTGTATTGTTCCTAAGGCACTATTGATATTAGCCTGTGATGCAGTCACAGGTATAATAAACAAAGGATTTGCACTCTGAAAGAGTTCTGTTCTGGTTTTAATTATTCGATCATAAAATATCAGCACCGTACTTACAAAACGGAAATATATTTGATTGTCAATGATGAAAGTTTGACAAAAACAATACCTTCAACACCAACCGATCTGGCCGTAACGGAAACTTCCGACGGGATAAACCATCTGGTAAAACTTGAGTCAAATTTGTTATCTAAATCATAGGTTAATGGCCTTTTAAGAATTAATGTATCAACAGATTTAATTCGGACTTTTCCCGTTGATGTGCGGAAAGTCTCTGACTTTCCGTTAAGTTTACCGCAAAGCTTGCGAGGCTCAGCCTCGCCTTCTTAGGTGATAATCTATCGGAATGGCTCAGCCATTCCGCACATCAGACGGCAAAGCCGCTTTTTGAGACTTGAAATTCTCATAGACCAAAAGCCAGCGGTAAATTATTTATTTTCAGGCAAAACTTTTTGTGCATAAACTTAATTTAAGGATTTATGTCTAAAAGAAGAAAATGCGGGCATTATTGTCCGCATTTTTATTGGCTGGAAATCTACAGTAGAATAATTGACTTGAAAACTGCGAATAACTTAAACTAGCCGCAACTTCAAATTGATGTTTATTAAAATTAAAGAAATAAAAAGCAAGCCTTTTTGTTTTCTTTTTTATAATTAGAAAGGTTTCGATACCCCGTCAGATTGCGGCGGGGTAATTTATTTATGTTAAATTTTGCTATGGAAACGGCTCGTGAAGCCGGAAGAATTCTGCTCGAAAAGTTCGGGCGGAAAATTGATGTTTCAAAAAAAGGCGAGATAAATCTCGTCACCGAAGCCGATCTCGCTTCGGAAAAATTTATCATCGAAAAGATAAAATCGCATTATCCGAATCATTCGATATTAGCGGAAGAAGCGGGCGAAGCCGTTCTGATCGGTGAAAGTAAATGGAAATGGATCATTGATCCTCTCGACGGCACGACCAATTTTGCTCACGGCTATCCTTGCTTTTGCGTGACAATGGCGATCGAACACAAAGACGAGATCGTTATCGGCGTAACCTTTGATCCGACGCGGGACGAACTTTTTTCCGCCGAAAAAGGATCGGGAGCGAGTCTCAATAACAAACCGATCCGTGTTTCCGATACCGAAAAACTGAGCGATGCTCTTCTTGTTACGGGGTTTCCTTACGACATATCGAAGCGGGAGGATTTTGCCAGACATTTTGTCCAAATGCTGCTCAGTTCGCGGGCGGTCAGACGTGACGGATCGGCGGCGATTGATCTAGCATATATTGCCTGTGGTCGCTTTGACGGTTTTTGGGAAGAGGGATTAAACCCCTGGGACGTCGCCGCCGGAGTTTTGCTTGTTACGGAAGCGGGCGGACAGGTTTCTTATTATGACGGCTCGGAAATAAGTATCTATCAGCCGCCGCTTTGTGTGAGTAACGGGTTTATCCATAATGAAATGCTGAATGTTTTGAAATAAGTAGCCGGACAAAAATAGTTCAAATAAAAATTGATCAGTGTCAGTAGCCCGACCATGAGGGAGCGGCTTATCTGTTGAATGAGCTTAGAATTTTCAGTCAATTTTTAAGCTCAGCGGCTGAAAGCCCTTCATCACGGTCGGGCTACTGACAAAACAAAAAATAAACATATTTTCTGCACTTTTACCAAACATTTGCTTGTGCTAACTTTAAATACCGTATATCACAATAATTTAACAACAAAAAACTTATGGCTTGGTTTCGAAGAGATAAACCTAAAATAGAAGATACGCAAAAGACCGAAAAACAGACGGTGAAGACCGAGGGCGTTTTTGAAAAATGTCCCGAATGCGAAACGGCTCTTTATAAAGCGGAACTAAAGGAATCCATGCAGGTCTGCACGAATTGCGGACATCATTTCCGCATCGGTGCGAGGACGCGGCTCGATCTCCTTTTTGACGAAGGCGATTATGAAAAACTCGACGAAGAAGTTATTTCGGACGACCCGCTGGAGTTTGTTGATTCAAAGCCTTACAAAGACCGCATCAAAGAAGCTCAAAAAAAATCCGGTTTGCCCGAAGCGATTGTTTCCGGCAAAGGAACGGTCGGCGGACACAAAGTGTATGCCGGAGCGATGGATATGTCATTTATCGGCGGTTCGATGGGTTCGGCCGTCGGTGAGAAAATTACGCGTTTAATCGAGCGGGCGATCAAAACCCGCGGTGCGGTCGTCATTTTTTCCGCTTCCGGCGGGGCGAGAATGCAGGAAGGAACGCTTTCTTTAATGCAAATGGCGAAAATTTCCGCCGCCCTTGCACAATTACACGAGGCGAAACTTCCGTATATTTCCGTTTTGACCGATCCGACGACCGGCGGCGTGACGGCAAGTTTTGCAATGCTCGGCGATATAAATATCGGCGAGCCGAAAGCTCTCATCGGGTTTGCCGGGCCGCGTGTGATCGAACAGACCATCCGTCAAAAATTGCCGAAAGGTTTTCAGCGTTCGGAGTTCCTGCTCGAACACGGAATGCTCGATATGGTCGTTGACCGTAGAGAAATGCGGGATACGATCATTCGTCTGCTTGATTTTATGATGAATGAGGAGAATGGAAAATAATGCTGAAGGAAACTTTATCGAAAATATATGAAATCGATCTCCGTAAGGTCATCAAGGAGATCGAACTTTATAAAAGCGAGGAAGACTTATGGAAATTGGATGACGGCATTTCAAATTCCGGCGGAAATCTCGCGTTGCATATTATCGGCAATATCAATCATTTTATCGGTGCGAATCTTGGCCAGACAGGCTACAAACGGACACGCGATCTGGAATTTTCCGACAAAAATGTTTCGCGTGAGGAAATTATCGCCAGATTGGAAAAAACTATCCAAGTCTTAAAAGATACTCTCGAAAATCTTTCAAACGAGGATTTTCACAAAGATTACCCGGAAGAATTGGGCGGCGAAACGCAGAAAGTCTTTCCCGTCGTCGTCTATATGCTTTCGCATCTCGATTATCATCTCGGTCAGATAAATTATCACCGCCGTCTATTGTCAAAATAAGTGAATTTCAAGGAATCTGTAGAATATCTGTACGGTCTCGGCTACGAATTATCGGTCAAAAAATTCGGCCTTGAAAATACTTATATACTTCTCGAAGCTCTCGGAAATCCCGAAAAAAAATTCTTAAAAGTCCAGATCGCCGGAACGAACGGCAAGGGTTCGACCTGTGCTTTTCTCGAATCAATTTTACTTCATGCCGGTATAAAAGTCGGTTTGAATACTTCACCGCATCTTATTTCGGTAACGGAGAGAATTCGTGTTGACGGCATTGAGATTACGGAAGAAAAATTTGCCGAATATGTAACGAAAGTCCGCCGTGTCAGCGAAAATTTAGTCGAAACGGGAAAACTCGCCGGAATGCCGACATTTTTTGAACATATCACCTGTATCGCCCAGATGGTTTTTGCCGAGAATCAGGTTGAAATCGCCATTTTAGAAACGGGTTTGGGCGGACGCTTTGACGCAACGACCGCCACGGAAGCTGAAATCGTCGCCTTAACGCCGATTGATCTCGACCACACCAAAACTCTCGGCGATACGATCGAAAAGATCGCGGCGGAAAAAGCGGCAATTATTCGCTACGATACAAGAGTTTTATCTGCACCGCAGAAAATTGAGGCCAAAAATGTTATTTACGGAAAATGCAGGGAAGTCGGTGTCGAGCCGATTTGGTCGAGAAAAGATGTCGAATTAATCGAGAACGTCGAAGGTCATTTTGAATATGTGAAATACGAAACAGAAAGGCATTTGTATAAATTTGAGTTAACCATGAAGGGCAAACATCAACGCGAAAATGCGGCATTAGCGATTCATATCGCCGAAGTATTGAACAATTTCAATTTCAAAATTACAAAAGACCATATTGAAATCGGTCTGGAAAATGCTGAACACAAAGGACGCCTTGAATATTCAAACGGAATTTTATTCGACGGAGCTCACAATGCTTCGGGAGCAGAAGCATTGAGGGAGTATTTGATCGAAAATGTAGATCAGCCGATCACAATGGTCTTCGGTGCGATGGGCGATAAAAATTTAGGTCAAATTTCAGAAATTCTGTTTCCGTTAGCAAAGCATTTGATCCTTACAACACCCGAAAATCCGCGGGCGATGCCGGCCGAAGAAATCGTTCAATTCGTTCCGGAAGATTTTGAATTTAAAAACATATACGTTATTGATGTAATTCCCGAAGCTTTAGAAAAAGCAAGGGAAATTGCGGGCGATAATTTGATTTTGGTGACGGGTTCGCTTTATCTGATCGGCGAGGTTCAGGGTTTTTTGAAGAATCGAACCGTCGAAAAACGCGGACACATTTAACATTTAACATTTATCATTTATCATTTAATGAAAAAACTTATTGGAGAAAGTTATAAAAATATGCACAAATTGGTATTGATCAGACACGGGCAGAGCGAATGGAATAAAACGCATAGATTTACGGGTTGGACGGATGTTGATCTGACCGAACAGGGACGCGAAGAGGCGAGAAAGGCGGGCGAAGTTTTGAAAAAGGAAGGCTTTACCTTCGATCTCGCTTATACTTCCGTTCTAAAAAGAGCGATCAGAACACTTTGGATCGTGTTGGATGAAATGGATCTGATGTGGCTTCCGGTGCGAAAATCCTGGCGTTTGAATGAACGCCATTACGGCGATCTGCAAGGGTTGAACAAAAAGGAAATGGCCGCCAAGGTCGGCGAAGAACAGGTGCATATCTGGCGTCGAAGTTACGATATTCCGCCGCCCGCTTTGACGGAAGATGACGAACGAAATATGCAGAACGATCCGCGTTTTGCCGATTTTGACGGTGATGAGTTTCCAATGACGGAATGCCTCAAAGATACGGTCGAAAGATTTCTGCCGTATTGGAAAAACGAGATCGCTCCGAAAATTAAAGAAGGGAAAAAGATCATCATCGCCGCTCACGGAAATTCGCTGAGGGCGTTGGTCAAATATTTGGACAATGTCTCCGATGAGGAGATCGTCGGACTGAATATTCCGACCGGAATTCCTCTCGTCTATGAGTTGGATGAAGATCTGAAACCTTTAAAAAGTTATTATCTCGGCGATCCGGAAGAGATCAAAAAATTACAGGAAGCCGTCGCCAATCAAGGTAAAGCAACTTGATTTATAAAGTTTTGTAAAGACAGGCATAAGTAGATCGAATAATTGCATCAAAGAAAACGACCTGCCCCCTTTTTTAATCAGGAACAAGAGGAGAAAAGTATGAAAAAAACAAACATTTTAAGGTTTGCGAGTATCGCTTTGGCAATGTTCATTATTGTATCGTTTTCGGTTGATACGACGGCTCAGATCTGGAAAAGAAACTCGAAAAAAACGACGAATTCCGACACGAGAATTTCGGATGCGACGATCTCGCTCGGTCTGAAGGAAGCCCTGACGAAAGGCGTTGGTTTTGCGGTTGATTCGCTCGGCCGGGAAGACGGTTTTTATAAAAATCTGGACGTCAAGATTCCTCTGCCGAAATCTCTGAATTCGGCGGCCCGTGTCGTCCGGTTTGCCGGTTACGGCGACAGAGTGGATGCCTTTGAATTGGCTTTGAATCGGGCGGCGGAAAAAGCCGTGCCGGTCGCCGTTGATGTATTTGTTGATTCGATCAGGCAGATGACTTTTAATGACGCCAAAAATATCTTGTTCAGCGGACAGGACGATGCCGCGACGCAGTTTTTCCGACGCACGAGCGAGGATAAATTACGCGAAAAGTTCCGCCCGATCGTCGAAGATTTCACCGAAGAAACCGGCGTTACGCAAAGCTATAAACAGATGATGGATAAGGCCGGATTTATGGCGGCCTTTGTCGGCAAGGACGCGAGAGACCTCGACGGCTATATAACCGAAAAAGCCCTCGACGGCGTTTTTTATATGGTCGCTCAGGAAGAAAAGAAGATCCGCCGAGACCCGATCGGCAGAACTTCAAAAATCTTGCGGGATGTGTTCGGAATTTTGAAATAAGACATAAATTCAAACAGTAAAAAAGCGGAGATGGGGAAACATAATTCTCATCTCTGCTTTTATTTTTCGGACACTTTTGATTTGCCTTTTTCGAATTGATAAAATATCTGTTTCGTCCATAAAACAAATATTTTACCTATAAGACAAGCAATGACTATAAAAAATATTTCCGTTCGAGGAGCCAGACAGCATAATCTCAAAAACATAGACATAGACATTCCGCGTGAGAAATTTACGGTTATCACGGGTTTGTCGGGTTCTGGAAAATCTTCTCTGGCATTCGATACGATCTATGCCGAAGGTCAGCGGCGTTATGTCGAATCGCTTTCGGCTTATGCCCGACAGTTTCTCGACCAACTCGAAAAACCGGATGTTGATTCGGTCGAGGGACTTTCGCCGGCAATTTCCATCGAACAAAAAACCGTTTCGCGTTCACCGCGTTCGACCGTCGGAACGGTGACGGAAATATATGATTATATGCGGCTGTTGTTTTCATCTATCGGCACGCCGCATTGTCCGAATTGCGATGCACCGATCACCCGCCAGACGGTCGAGCAGATCATCGAAAACATCCTAGAATTGCCATTGGGCGAACGGGTGATGATCCTCGCTCCGATCGTTCGCGGTCGGAAAGGCGAATTCAAAAAGGAACTCGAGAAACTTCACAAAGAAGGTTTTATCCGGGCGAGAATTGACGGTGAAATTCTGCAATTGGATGAAGAGATAAACTTGAAAAAACAACAGAATCACACGATCGAGGTCGTGGTTGACCGGCTTTTGCTTAAAGATGGAATTGAAGAACGTCTGACCGAATCGGTGAAAACCGCTCTGAAATTAACCGACGGTGCGGTTTTGGTTTCGGTCATAGACGGCGATGAAACGCTCTATTCGGAAAAAATGGCGTGCGTCAATTGCAAGATTAATATCGCCCCGCTCGAACCGCGTTCGTTTTCTTTTAATTCCAGATTCGGTGCCTGCCCGAAATGCGACGGCATCGGCATCGTTGCGGAAGTCAGG
>JBGTRS010000108.1:0-2512 GCA_041940665.1 Pyrinomonadaceae bacterium
ATTCATTGCCGTTTGTAAAATTTTCAAGGCCTTCGAGCGTTCGCCGATTCGCCAATAAAAATCAGCGGTCTCGTCCAAAACTCCGTAATTTGTCGGATAGTTTTCAACGAGATTCTGCAAAATTCTTAAGGTTTCGGTTTTATTGTCTTCGCTCAAAAAACTTTCGGCAAGTTGCAATTTGTATGAAATCGCTTTCCGCGAACCTTTTTTACTTAGAGCTAGTTTGTGCAAAACGATTTGTTCGCCTTTTCGATCATCAAAATTCCGAAAGAGCGAAAGTGCTTCCGATAAAAATTCGTTCGAGTTTTGATTGTTTATCTCATTTCTTACAAGCTGTAAGCCTCTTTGCTTATCAATTTCAGCCAGGACGTTCGCGAATCCGAGAACAACATTCGGGTTCTGTTTTTCCGCCTCAAACGCATCCTGAATTTTCGCCGGAAAACCCTCACGTTTGTAAAGTTTTATCAGGCGTTTTTTCGTTTGATAAAAATTTTCCTCCGTCCCGAGTGCTTTAATGTATTCCTGCAATGCCGCATCGGTCTTATTTTGGGCTTCATAGATCGCGGCGGCCTGAAAAGCGTAAATTTCTTCGTTATTCAGTTTTCGGCGTAGATTTTCGATCGTCACCAGGGCTTCCTCAAACTGAAAATAATCCCAATGTATCGTCGCTGTTTCAAGAAAAGTTTCAGGGGTTCCGCTTTCAATTTCGAGTAGTTTGTTCCATTCTTCTTTTGCTTCTTTATAATTTCCGAATTCCGCCAAAATTTCGCCCGCACGAATTCTTCCGCTCTTTTCTGTCGGCGAAAAATCGGCCTGGCGTTTGGATAATTCCACCGTTTGAGCAAGCATTCTTTTGTCGGTTTGACCGAATGAACGGGTTAGATTTATCAAAATCTCGGTAAAATCCGGTGTGTTCGGATAGAGTTCGTCTAACAACTTGTAAGTGTCAACAGCTTCTTCAAAATTCGAGAGTTTCCGCGAAGCGTCGGCGTAGAATAGTCTGTAAGGAATTTTGTCAAAATGTTCGTTTCCGCGAAATTTTTGTTTCGCTTCAAACCAAACCTCCCGCAACTTTCCGCGTTTTGCCAAATCCTGCAGAAAATCCTCCCGGATTTCCGGCGATTCAAAGTAGTATTTTCTGAGCAATTCGCGTCGTTTTTCATCCTGTCCGGAATTTTCATAAAATTTCAAAAGTCCTCTGATAAATGTCTGATTATGCGGGAATTTTTCGTGAGCGAGCGTGTAAAGACCCTTATAAACCGAGCCTTGAAAATCTTCAGGCTTCGGATTTTGATTGACGAAGTTCATCAGGTAACTTTCGATTTCCGCATCGTCGAAACTTTCCAGAATCTCACGCGAAAACTTTTCAAATTCCGAATACTTTTCCTGCCTGATAAAAAAACGTGCCAGACGGTCTTGCCAACTTCGCGTCGGAAATTTCTTCAAAGCCTCACGGTATGTTTTCACCTGTTCTTCGGTCAAATTTGTCCGTCCGAGCCATTGCAAAAGATGTTCGTAAAGTCCTTGTTCGTCGGGATATTTTTTGATTTCACTTGCGTAAACTTTCAAAATTTCCTTCGTTTTATTCTCCTTTGCCAAAGATGATACGAGCCTCTGCAAAACTTCTTCGTAATTGGTAAATTCTTCCGCTTCGCCCAGAATGT
The DNA here is from genome assembly GCA_041940665.1 of Pyrinomonadaceae bacterium. Taxonomy (GTDB): domain Bacteria; phylum Acidobacteriota; class Blastocatellia; order Pyrinomonadales; family Pyrinomonadaceae; genus Aridibacter. The sequence continues at coordinate 1,665 of JBGTRS010000108.1, forward strand.
CTGAGTATTTTTTCGTTTGTGAATAATAAAAATCGCTTTCTCTTTCTCGTTCGTTTGAAGGTTGAAAAATGTTTGGATTTACGGTTGTCAGATCGTTTGTTTCATAAGTATAGGAAACCAAAGCTTGAGATTTATCGCGGTTTTTGCCGATGTGATCGAGAATTTTTTGATAAATTTCGCGTTCCTTTTCAAAGTTTCCTTTGATAATATAGGCGTCGGCTAATCTTAGAGCGACTTCGGGAAAATCTGCCGAATTTTCATAATTCCGCTCGAATTCGACGAGAGTTTTTTCGGCGATCTCGAGTTCGTTTTCCGCCGTGTAAAGTCTGATTATGTCGAGATACATTCGGGCAAGTTCTTTAGATACGGGCTTTTCGCGTTTATATTCCTGAAAAATTCGGTAAGCCGCCGCGAGATTAAATAGCCTTACGGCTGATTCTTCTTTTTCTTCAAATTTCCGTCCGATATTTGCATCGGAAAATATCAGGGATAGAATTCCCGTCGAAATTCCGGGACGCGAATCTGCCTTTGCGATGTCTTCGTAAAATTTCAGATCGCCTTTGGCAAGCGAGATTTTTTCCGTATCGGCTTTACTGAAAACTTCAAAAAGCTGATACAAAACCCGTTCCCGCATTTCGCCTTTTTGTTTTACATCTTCCTGCAAAAAAAGCGTGTAAAGAAAACGCGAAGCAAGATCGCCGCTATCTTCATCAATCAGAATTCTCGAGATTATCAGAAGTTCTTCGGATGTAAATTTTTGACGTTTTTCGATCTTTGCTCTTTCAAGTTGTAAGATAATTCCTGTCGCATCATCATTATCGTATTTTCCATCATTTTTTCGGTAATGA
>JBGTRS010000108.1:2522-11373 GCA_041940665.1 Pyrinomonadaceae bacterium
AATAAAACGAACTGCCGTATCAAAATCGCCTTCGTCTTTTTCAAATTTCTGCCGCAATTCCGATCCATAAACCCGTAAGCGTTCGTTTTCACTTAAAAAGCCGTAAAATTTTTGTGCGAAATCTTCGGAGAAATACTCAAATGCTTCAATATAAATTTTTTCCGCTTTATCCGCAGGTAAAATTGAAACTTCTTTTTCGAGAAAAAATGCACGTCTTTCAGGAAACTTTAATTTGCTTTCGCGGATAATTTCCAAAGCTTTTTCGGTATTTTTTTCAGCGATAAGTTTTTCGATGTATCTCACTAATACATCAAAATTTTCAGGGTTTTCAACAATAAATTTCTCCTGAAATTTCGGTTCAAGATATTTTTCGAGTTCGTTTTTTTCAGCAAGTTCGATCAAATGCGAAAAATAGAATCCGCGTTTTTCTACTGGAGCAATTTGCAGGATATTTTCGTAAACTTCGGCTTCCTTTTCGAAATTTCCCCGGCGGTGATAAAAGTTTGCAAGAGTTTCATAAGCTTTAGTTTTATCTTCCGAAAGTTCGATAAATTTTTTGAGTGTTTCTTCCGATTCTTCAAAATCGGCTAATTTTTCGTTAAGTCTTGCAAGCTGTAAGAATGCTTTTGGTTCGTTCGGATATTTTCTCGTTAACTCGCTCAAATTTTCTTTTGCTTTAGCGGTCGGAAACGGCAGGTAAGTTTTCGTCCCGAAAAATTCCGCTTCTGTAAAAAGTGCCGCTTCGATATCGGCTTGCAGACGCTTGTTTTTATCTTCGGCGGTGACGGAAGTTTTTTTATTGAATAAAAAAAAGACAGCAAAAACAATTGCAAAGATGATGATAAATTTTGAGGTTTTTCTATTCATAATAATCACATTTCTTTTAATTTCCTGCTACTTCGATGTGTATTTCGGCGGTCGTTTGATTATGGGCGAAATCTTCCGCCGTAACGGTTAAGGTATATTTGCCGGAAGTCAAATTTTTCGGAATCCGCAGTTTTCCGATATTGGTTAAATCTTTGTCCGACCAGACAAGCGAAACGGATTTTGCCCCGTAAAATTTGGCCTTGAGCGATTTTGTATCTTTATCGGCGGAAACTTTCAGGTCTATTTCTTCACCTGCCCGATAGACGGTTTTCACCAGATTTATTTTGATTTTCGGGGCGTTGCTGTCCACGACGAAGGTTTTCTTTTCTTCAAAACCGTTGCCGTCTTTGTCGGTCAAAAGCAAACGGCAAGTGTAAGTTCCGTCGGGCATCCAGGCCGGTGCAAGAAACCTTGTTTCCCAGATATTTTCCGATTCAAGATATTTTAGCGGCAGAGTTTCGCCGAACGGCAGAACGGCGAAGATTTCTTTGATCGAGTCGTCGGCTTTGACGCGGATGACCGGATCGCCGGGCTGAATCAGACGCGGCCGCAGAAGTGAACGCGGTGCGGCAAGGAATGCCGTGTATGGCGAAACGAGTTTGTATTTTTGCGAAAGGGCGATGATCTCTTCGATATAAACCTTGCTTTCACCTTCGCGATTGATTGTGTCGAGCAGAGCATCAATTCTCGCTTTAGCCCAGACACGCGGCAGATGTTTGTGAAAATCATCTAATTCGGGAAGTTTGACGAGATTGACAAATTCCATTTTGCCTTCACCGTTGCGGGCTGAAAGTTTGATTACTTCTTCGGCTTTCGGCTGTTTGTAACGTCCGACAAACGCAAATCCCGAACCGTCAAAACTGTTTCGGCCCGTCGGATAAACCTGATAAAAGTTATCATTACTTCGGGCGGAAAGTTCCAAACCTTCTATCGCCGCTACGCCGATTTTACTGAAAAAGGTTTTTCGTTGAATGCTCAAATCTTCAGATTCGCGGACTTGGGCAAAATAGCCGTCGGTTTCATTTGCCAAATCTTTGAGTAAAGTCTGGTTGCTTTCGTTGCCGATGCCGAAAGCGAAAAATTTCGTTTTTTTGCCTTCAAACAAGGCTTTCAGAGATTTGACGTCGGCGGTGTCGAGCGTCGGTTGAGCGTCGGAAATAAACACGATGCTTTTTTCGCCGTCGGAAAATTGTTCGCTGAAACCCAAAGCTTTTTCAAAAGATTGGTTGAGATTCGTGCCGCCCATGAGGTATGAATTTTTGATAAAGGCGGAGGCTTTTTCGATATTTTCAGATGTGGCCGAAACAGGGTTTTCAAATAAAAAGTTTGCTTGATTATTGAACAAAACGAGTCCGAATTCGTCCCTTTCGTTTAATTCATTGAGAAAATATTCGGTTGATGCGACGGCACTTTTCAGCTTTTCCCCGAACATCGAAAGCGACGTGTCGAGCATAAAAAGCACGCGACGTTTCGGTTTCGGGCGGTAGTTGTTCTCATTAAAAATAACCTGTGCCTGAAAAAATCCGTCGGCGTTCTTTTCAGCCATCGCCGGATTTCGCAGATCATATGCGGAAATTTGTTCGGGCGAGCGGTAGGTGATGAACGAAAGTTCGCTGTGCGGGACTTCGATCGTGTATCGAAAAGAAAAATCTTCCGAAAGTTCAAAATTTTTGGCGTGAAATTCGGCTTCAAATTCCTGCGGGAAATCTTTGGTTATTTTCAAGGGAAATTTAACGGAATTATAGATCGGATTTGAAAAATTATAATCGCCGAGAACGCAGAGACGTAAGGTAAATTCACGGGCGATCTGCGGTTTGCCTTCCGAATTTTTGAGCGGAAAGGAAAAATAAGACTCGAGGTTTTCGACCGGTAAAGTTTCCGTAAATTCCATCTCAAGCCGCTTTGTTCCATATGGAAGAATCGGCACGACCTTAGCGGAAAAAGCCGAAATTCCGCCCTTTTCGTCATCTTGTTGCAGAATTCCCGGATCAATTTCCGCTTGCTTTATTTTGGCATAAACTTCATTTGCCCGGCGTTTTTCGAGCATCACGCCCGGAATCCGCGTGTCTCTGTCCCAGACGGCAAAATCGGAAACAGCGGATTTTGGCGGAAGGGCGAAAAGAAATTTGCCTTCGAGATTTTCCGCCGTATGATTGTCAAAAACTTGTGTGATCTTGACGGTGGCGTGCTGATTGTCAACGCATATATCAACGTCCATCAAAGCGAGCGAGAGAATTTTTTCGTCGGGTTTATCGGTTTTTGAAACGGGAATCAGAACGCCGGTTTGGGCTATAGTTGCAGTTAAGTAAACCACGAAAATTAAATGCGTCGAGATGAGTTTTTGAAGCGAGTTTTTCATAATCGGGCGAAGTATATGAAATTTGAATAATCAAAAATTACAGATAGTAGGACTAAAGCAAAAAGAAATTATGCTTTTTTGAATTTCGGCTAAAGCCTGTTGTTTCTTTGTTTGTATAGTCCGTCAGCCAAAGCAGAAGACGGCAATTTATTTCGACCAAAAGTTTTTTTGAATAACCGCAACACCTGCGGTTGTACCGATGAAAGTTTCTCGGGAGTTTCCGGCAATGCTCAGGACGGTTTCCGACGGCAGAACATTTTTTATGTGCGACCATTTTTCCGTTTTGAGATCGAAAATCCAAACGCCTTTGAGCGTGCCGACAAAAATTCTTTCGCCGTCGCTGAACATCGCGTTCGGATTGACGAAGAATTTTCCCGTTTCGTTCGAGAAATTTCTGATGTCGCCGGATTTTTGAAGTTCAAAAGCACCGCCGCCGTAAGTTCCGATAAAGATTCGGCCGTTTGTTTCGCAAAGTGCCGTAACCCAATTTGTCGTGAGTTCGGAATTTGAATCTTTGAAAGTGCGGATAATTTTGCCGTTTTCGATTTGAGCGAGTCCGCCGATCGTTCCGACAAAAGTTGTTCTTCCTGTCTGCAAGGTCGCATATATGTTGTTGGCAGGTAAACCGTTGACGGTTGAAAATCCGCGAGTTTGTCCGTTTTCTTCCGTTAAAAATCCGCGACTTGTAGCAAAAGAATTTGAACCATTTCCGTCGTGTGAAAAGTGCATCACGGATTTGCCGGGCAGGTTTTCGGGTTTTATAAAATCCGAAATTTCAAAATTTTCATCAATCGAAAAAACGCCTTGCGAAGTTGCGGCGGTGATGCCGTTTTCCGTTTTTTGCAGAAAATTTATATCGCGGATCTGTTCGGTTTCGATATGTTCGATGTTTTTGCCTTTTTTATCGAAAACATCAATTCCGTTGCGGAATGTCCCGAGCCAGAGGTTTTCGTTTTTGTCTTTTGCAATAGCGGAAATCGTGTTATGAGCGGGAGAGAAATTTTCCGCGTCTTCATTGAATTTTTTGAATGACACGGAAAATTGGCTTTTGCCGTCAACTTTGAAAACCCCTTGGTTTGTGTTTAAGAAAAGATCGTTTTGTAAATTTTGAAAGAAACTTTCGAGTAATTTTCCCGAATTTTGCCAGGCGATCGAGTTTTCGGTATCTTTTAAATCTTTTTGAAACAGAAAAATCTCGCCGTTTGCTTTGGAAGCGATGATTTTCTCGTTAAACTTGCTCAGAGTTGAAAGGCTCGGGATGACTTTTTGAGTTTCGAATTTTTTTTTACCGCTTGAAAGTTCGGCGAGGTCGGCTTTAGAAATTCCGAGGTCAGTTCCGACAAAAATTTCTTTACCGATCTTCGCCACGCCGACGATCCTATTGGAGAGCAGGCCGTCGGTTTTGGTGAAATGTTGCCGTTCATTTTCACCAACGAGTAACCACACCCCGTTGTCAAAAGTCCCGACAAAAAGCCGCTCTCCAATCTTGTTCAAATTATTTATTTTATAAATGCGTTCGTCTTTTTCCGAGCCGAAGATCTCGGTGAAATTTTCGCCGTTGTAGGAAATCAAACCGCCGTTAAATGTGCCGATAAGGAGTTCACGGGGCTCACTTAAAAGTGCCGTGACGGCTTGTGTGTCGCGTCCGGAGAAAAAAAAACGCGAAAATTTTCGGCCGTCGAATGAGACTAAACCCCGACTGCGGGTGCCGATAAAAAGTTTGTTTTGAAATGTGGCGAGCGAGATCAGATCGCTTTCAGGTAAGCCGTCCAAAACGGTGTAATGGTTGATAAGTTTTCCTTCCTCATCAAATTTCAAAAGTCCGCTGTCGGTGGCGGAAAAAATGAAGCCTTGAAATGATTCAAGGCTTCGTGTGTTCTGCGTATTTTGCAGAAACTTTATATAATTTGTGGGGTGAGCAGTGAAGTCCTCCTGTTCAAAAGGAATGTGTGTGCTGTTGTCTTTGGCGAAAGCGGATAGATAAAGGCGGGTCTGGCGTTGGATATAAACTGTCGTAACCAAAAGGCAGACCAAAGACATAAGCACGAATCCAACGGATAATCTTGTTAAATTTTTCCAAGATATTATCTTCATTGTTTTTGATTATCCGTTTTTTCCGTTTTTGCTTGAACGTGATGAAAGACGGTTTGAGTTTAGGCAAGGGCGGAACGCCTTGTGTGGAACACCACAGTTTTACATAAAATATTTATACTTTCGATAATGTGAAGATCATTCCTCCTTCCCGCATCTTTTTCCAGCCAATATCGGCTTCGATAAGTTTGGCCCGGGCGTTGATGTTGGCGAGTCCGCGTCCTTTTTTGCTTTTTTCCGGATTAAAGGGCTGTCCGTTGTCTTCGATCTTCAAAACAAAGCCTTTTTCGATGGAGATTTCCGCTTTCATAGTGATCTTGGTCGCATCGGAATGGCGGACGATGTTGCTCAAGATCTCTTGAGCGATGCGATAAATTTGCAGTTGTTCGGAACGCGAAAGTTCGAGATTGTTTTCCAGATTTTCCGGAGCGATAAACTCATATTCGATGTTTTGTCCTTTGGCGACCTGTTCAACCGCATTTCCCAAAGCCCATTCGAGAGCGGCGGCGAAACCGATATTTTCCAAAACCGAGGGACTCAAATCTTCGCAGATGCGGCGGATTTCGTTGGAAATACTTTCTATCTCAGTTCGAATCTCCACCGCTTTTTCCGTCGGCACTTCGTCGGCTTTTAATAATAGATGACGAAGATCGGCTAAAGTCTGATCGTGCAGATCCTGCGAAATCCGGCGGCGTTCGCGTTCTGCTTCGTTGGCCAGATTGAGCCGGGCATTATTTAATTCCTTGTTGGCATAGACGAGTTCTTTGCTCGTCTGGAAAATCTTGCGTTGCGAGAAGATTGCCCAGATCAAGGCGGCGAGAGCGATGATCAGCAGAACAGCGAGAATCGTGGCGATCAGCGGAAAAGGTGCTTGTTCGACGGTGAAATTAAATGACAGAGGTTCGGACGCCAGCAGATTTTTATCGAACGCATGAATCTCGACACGGTATCTGTCGGGGGCGAGGTTGTCCATCAAAAACTGCGAATCTTCGGAGAATTTCTTGTCGATGAGTTCGCCCGTGCTGTTGTAAAGCTGAAAGGAATACTGAAATTGTTCGGGAAACGTACGACTGCTGACGGCCAGAACATCAACCGAAAGGCTGTTTTGCGGATAGTTTAAGTTTATGCCCGTTTCAAGTTCGCTGGTCTGATGAATCCTTTGACTCAAAATTCTGTTCGGGACGAGAAGCGGTCTTGTTTCGGTCGTATCATATCGGACAACGCCGCGGTTTGTTCCGATCAAAAGGGAATTTTCCGCGAGCGGTAAAATTTTAAAAATATTCTGCGAGGCAAAACCTTGTTCGATGTCTATCCGCGATGAGATCCAGCCGAAATTTTCGTTAAATGTCAGGGTAAACAAACCGTTTTCGGTCGCACACCAGACTCTTAATTTTCCGTTCGTGCTTCTGTTTGTATAAACATCGCGGGAATTTTGACCGGCTAGGATTATCTGTAACTGATCTTCCTTGAAAAGATATAAACCTTTGTCGGTGGCAAACCAGATTCCGTCTGCTTCGTTGCCGTAAATTGCCAGAATTGCCGTTGCTTTTAGTTCATCCAATTCGGGCTTCGGCGAAACTTGATTACCGTCAAATGTAAAAACACCTTTATTTTCAGTTCCGATCCAGAGAGTTTTATCGTTTTGATTGTAAAGGCTGAGAATATTCGATTGGGCTAGCAGATTTGTTTCATCCGAATCGAGTCTTTTTAATCCCTCGCCAAACGACAAAAAATATGTTTCACCTTGAAATTGTTCGATGGCCCGGATGTTTTCATCTTCGACAATCTTTTCAGGTGTTTGACCGTTGACCAGAGTTAGAGTGTTTTGAGTACCGATCAGCAAATTTTTATTTTTGGTTTCGGAAATGGCATAAATTGTTCGGCGATTGATATTGGAGACTGTCTGCCAGGAGTTTGAATTTTCATTAAATTCATACAAACCGCGATTCGTGCCAGCGTATATCTTGCCGTCTTTCGAAAGAAAAAGCGTGCGGACAAAATTGCTTTGGACTTCATCGGAGATGGCCTCGTTGCGTGGACTTTTCGGATCGTAACGATTTACGCCTTTGTCCGTTCCGAACCAGATCACGCCCTCCCGGTCCACGAATGTGGCAAGAATTTTATTGGAACGCAAACCGCCCGATGTATTTTCAAATGTGAATCTTTCTTTGAATTTCAGATCGTTAAAATAAAAAGCTCCGCGTGTGTCCGTGCCGATCCAGACTTCTTTATTGGTGTTGAAACCGATGGAATTTACCGTTCCGAGAGCATCGCCGATAAATTTTAAGGTCGGTAAATTTTCCGAGAAATAAAGTCCGCTTCCTTCAACTTTGGATTCCGTTCCGAACCAAAGATTCTCATGAGAATCTTTGACCAGCACATTTATAAAAAAAGGACGCGGACGGGTGATGTATTGTTCGGCCTCTCCGCCCTGAAGTTTGAGGAGTCCGGCGTTGTAGGTGCCGATGTAAAGTTCGTTTTTGACTTTCACAATACTTCGGATCGGCAGAGAACTTTTTAAGATCGCCTCGGTTTTGACCGAATTTTCGCGTTTGATGATACGAAAAACCAAGCCGTCCGGGTTGGTCATATAGATCGTTCCGCCGTCAATAAATATCGAATTTATCGAAAATTCGGCCGTTTCCTGAATCGGTTGAAAAAAATTGTCTTTGTAATAAAATCCGCCTTTTTCCGTACCGATCCAAAGAGTTCCGTCGGAATCGGTTTGCAAGGCCGGAACCCGCACGGAGGAAATTCCGGCGGAGAGATTTGTCTGCACACGTCTGCCGTCAAACTTTGCCAAGCCGTTATCGGTGGCGAACCACAAAAAACCGTCTTCCGTTTGAGCAATGGCGTTGACCCTTTCCGAAGGCAAACCGTTAAATGAACTGATCGTTCCCCATTGATGCAGATTTTTTGAAGATTGAAAGATATTCTCCTCGATCGTCGGTTCGTTTTGCGGAAAGATCGAGAGACCAAAAAGCAGAATGACAAAGAAAGATTTGAAGACCGTCTTGAGAATATTGATTTGTCCGATAATTTTTAACAATTCCGAAATTTTAGACCGCTTTAATTTATTTAGGGAAATAAAATTCCCCAAAAGTCGCTGTGTTTGTTTTTTTATAATAGCTTTTGATTTATTAATTTAACAAAATAAATATGTATATTTTGCATATCATTATACAATCATACGCCATTTATTCGATTGCCGTTCAGCGACCGGAAACAAAGAGTCTCAAATATCGGTTATATTGTGAAGGCAAAGAGAGTGTTTGACCATTCGGAGAAGTTGTTGATCATCGTTTCGGAAATAAGTCCGAAAGCGGAAAGTCCGGTGAAAAAATGGATGCCCATCAAACCGGTATATAGAAATAAAGCCAAACCCAGCCCGTATTTGGCAAGTGCTTTGTGCCGCCACTTCCACAAAACCACGGCGGCAATTGTTCCGACGGCGACTTTCACAACCAAAAACGGCAGATCGCCCATATCCAACAAGGTCGCCATCAGATGATTTCCTTCCGAAGCATATCCGTT
>JBGTRS010000109.1:0-11365 GCA_041940665.1 Pyrinomonadaceae bacterium
TATCTGTAAAGGAATGAAGAATAAGGAAATTGCCGAAACTCTGTTTATCACGGAAACAACCGTCAGGCATCATCTGACGGCAATTTTTGAGAAGCTGAATGTGAAAAGCCGTTTGGCTCTGGCTATTTTGGCTTTCAATGAAGGGCTCGTCGAGATACCTTCGAAAAATGAAACGTCGCCGTTTGACTATTAATTTGTTGAAATACCGGGTTTTATGGCTTTGCATCGGATAAAGGGCTGATAGTTTTGAAGAATCTATAGAAAAACGCAATTTTAAAATAGTCTGAACAGTCCACAAAGAATTGTAGATTACTCCGATGCACAAATGTCCGATATTAAATAGACTCAGGCTATATAACAAAGAATTTAGCGATTAGTGTTTTGAATAAACAAACTGATAGTTAAGTTTTGGATTCTCAGAAACTGGTAAGCTAACTGGTTCCCTAACGATAAGATTGTTTGTCGTTAGAGTTTTATTTTTGTCGTCTCAAAACAGAGACTTCCCCTATTGGGTAATTGTGAACAATGCACTTGATTCACCTCAGCCCATCTATGTTTAAATTTATGAGTGAGATCAAAGAAGATAAAAAAACGGAAATGAAGCGGCTGAAAAAGCTTGAAAAAAAGCGTTTGAAAGCGGAAAAAAGAAAAGAGAGAAAAAGATTAAAAAGAAAAAAGAAAAACGCTCTGGTGATCTGCCGCGACGGTAAGGAATTTTGGACTACTCAGGATCAGTTCTGGCAGTGGGTGCGTGATAAGGTCATTGTCAAAACCGGCGACAACCCCCTAAGAGGTGATCTGATCAGGCAGGATGAGGAATATTCGGTGGTAATTAGCAATACGGTGCTTAATTTGTCTTGCCCGAATCATTTGCGGGAAGCTCTTTACGCAAGAAAATACAGAGTTACTTAAATTCAATTTGGATAGGTTTGCAATGTTTATTAAAGGAAGTACGGAAAATATTCGTTGTCAATTTCTTTTTACAATTCGGGTTTTCTTCACGCTCATATTGTTCGGAATTTGTTACACGGTTTATCCCCAGACATCACCCGAAAATGGTCACTACAAAACAAGCGGAAACTACCGGATCGGTGTCGGAGACATTCTAAAGGTTGACGTTGCCAGACAGGCACAGCTTTCTTTAGACCGGGTTCGGGTCAATAACGACGGCAATATCAGACTGCCGCAGTTGGACGAAGATATTCCGGCGGCGTGTTTGACGGAAGTCGAATTGGCGGCGGTCATCGCTGAAAAATACAGAAAGTTTCTGAAAAGTCCGCAGGTCTTGGTCGTCGTTCAGGAATTCAATTCCAATCCGGTTGCTTTTATCGGAGCCGTCACTACTCCGGGAAGATTCGATCTCCGCCGACCGACGAGATTATTGGAATTGCTGGCCTTAGTAAACGGCCCGACCGGAAACGCCGGTAAAAAAATTCAGATCATCCGCCGATTGGATTTGGAACAATGCGTAGATAACCGGATGACCCGACCACAGCCCGAAGTAAGCCAGACATTAATTTCGGTCCCGCTTGAAGAAACGATCTTAGGGAAAGAAAATGCGAATCCGTATGTGCAGGCCGGCGATATTATTACCATTGCCGAAGCGGAGGCACCGGATAAGGCCTATATTATCGGTAACGTTAAAAATCCCAGAGAACTGAGTCTTGTTGAACCGACCACTTTATCTAAAGCAATTGCCATGTCCGGCGGAACGAGCCAGGGGGCAAAAATTAAAAAGATAAAAATTATGCGGGAAGACCCGAAAACCCTGTCCAAATTGGAAATAACTGCTAATTTGGAAGCCATCAATAAAGGCGAAGAGGAAGATATATTGCTACAGGACAATGACATTATTGACGTGCCGGGACCAAAGCCCAGTCTTTTGGACAAGATCTTAAGACCGATAATCCCCATAGTAACCAGAGGTATTATTCCTGTTCCTTAAAAGAGAACAGGATTTGTATAAAATTTCAAATCTAAGAAAGTTCTGCTCAATCAATGAACAAATTAAATCCATATAAACAAGAAAATGAATTGGTCGAAATAGATTATTCCTATCCGGCAGAGTATGAGGGCGGTTATGCTGACGGTTACTACGACACGGCAGGATCGGATAATGAAAAAGGTCTTGTCGGGGGATTTATTGATACTCTCCGTAATCATTGGTTATTGATCATCAGCATCAATCTGGTGGTGACGGCGTTGGCGATTGTTTATGTTGCTCAAAAGGTGGATTATTATCGGGCTGAAGCACGCATTCAGGTAAATGCCGAGATCAATCCGGCGGCCGGTGCAAACATCGGAGGCAATCCGATCTTGGTCAGCAATCCGGGAGCCGATCCGGGATATTTTGCAACCCAACTTCAGATTCTCGAAGGTTCGGGACTTTTGCGTCGGGTGGTCAAAACTCTCGACCTCGAGAACAACGAAGAGTTCCTCAATCCGCAAAAGAACAAGAAACGAACCGTTTGGGGGAATGTCAAAAATATGTTCGGTTTTGGTGATGCGACTCAACCGGTCAGACGCGAAGATGTTGGACAAAATAAACCGAACGCTTTGAGTTTAACGAAAGATGAAATAACAAATCTCGATGGCGAGGTAGAAAAACTCGCCCCCTATGTCGGTATGCTCAAAGGCGGCTTAAATATAACTCCTGTGATGGATACCCGGACATTTGCCCGGGAAACCCGGCTGATTGATGTCGAGTTCACACACCAGGATCCCGTCATCGCTGCGAAAATTGCCAATGCTATCGGCGATGCTTACGTACTGCAAAATCTTGAGCAAAAGATCCAAAGCAATGCCTCAGCCGGAGACTTTCTGGAAAAGCGGGTGGCGGAACTTCAGGCGGAAATCAGAAGAGGTGAAGAGCGTCTGATCAATTACAGCCGGGTTAACCGGGTGATGCCGCCCGACGCCGACCAGAATACGGTTGTTCAAAAATTGTCAAATCTGAATGCTCAGCTCGGACAAGCCGAAAATGAAAGGATTGCGGCACAAACTGCTTATCAGGCCGCCCTTCAGAATCAAATGTGGAATAGCTCGGTCGAGAATAGAGACGGCCAGGTTATCGCACTCGAATCGAAATTAAATGAGTTGCGTCAAAAATTGGCCCAATTAAGAACGGAATACGAGGACGAGTGGTATGAGGTTAAACAAACAAAGGAACAGATTTCCAAGGTCGAAAGTCAGTTACAAGCCATTCGTAAGCGAACATCCGATACACAACTTGCCGCTTTAAAAGAAAGACTCTTCGAAGCGACCGAACGCGAGAAACTTCTGAAGGAAAGTTTTGAAAAACAGAGAAATGAAGTCATCCGGCAGAATGAAGCTTCGATCAACTACAAAATTATTCAGCAGGAAATTGATACTAATAAAAGCTTGTTAAACGGCTTGCTTCAGCGTTCGAGGGAAAATGAGGTTGTTTTAACCGGCACGCCGAACAATGTTTTGGTTCTTGACCGGGCATTAATTCCGAATTCTCCGAAGGGACCGGAACGAACCAGAACGATTTTTCTGGCATTTTTTGTCTCGTTAGGTTTAGGGATCGGACTGGCTTTTATGATCGATTGGTTCGATGATTCGATCAGTTATCCCGAAGATATCGAAGGATCTCTCGGCCTGCCGTTGTTGGCGACGATTCCGGCGACACCTTTAAGTATGGGTAAAAAACTGCTTTCGGGTGGTTTTTCTTTAAGTCGGAAAAATAGGCGAAAACAGAGATTTTATGATCTTGAGATATTTGAAAAATCTCAATTTTTGGAATCTTATATGCAGTTGGGAACATATCTGATGCTTTCGTCAAACGGAAATCCGCCCAAATCGGTTTTGATCACATCGGCGGAAGAAGGGGAAGGAAAAACCATTACCGCTCTGAATCTGGCGACAAGTCTGGCGAAAACAAGAGGAAAGGTCTTGTTGATTGATGCGGATCTACGCTGTCCGCGAATTCATACGATCAAGGAATTGGGCAACAAGGTCGGTCTAACGACATTGCTGGCACTAAATGAGATTGATGATGAGGCGTTGAATTCGGCGATTCAGAAAGACCCGAACTGCAATCTGGATATTTTGACCTCAGGTGAACATTTGGGTAATCCGGGAAATCTGCTTTCTTCAAAAGAGATGTCCGATTTGCTCGATAAACTTTCAAACATTTATTCACATATCATTATTGATTCTCCTCCGGTGCTTTATTTTGCGGATAGTGCTCTGCTCTCGACGTTAGCTGATTCCGTCATAATTATTGTTCGGGACAATGTCAGTAAGAAAGAAATTATCCTGAAAGCAAAATCCGCCCTGCAAAAGGTCGGAGCGAGAATTATCGGTGTAGTTCTAAACGGCGTGCCTTTGGGAAAAACATATTATTATGATTATACGCAATACCAAGCAAGCGAGTTGACTTCATCCGAAGGCGGCAGCCAGGTTTTAAAATTACGATAAACTGAAAAGTTACCCCTATTTAATGTCTGTTAAAGAAGATACTTACAAATTTGTTCCGATAAATGCAAAGCAGTTACCTCACCAAAGAATTGAGGCGTCAAACGGTTTTGTCCCGATCAAAGTCAAAGAACTTTGGGAATACCGCGAGCTTTTTTTCTTTCTGGTGTGGCGTGACATAAAAGTTCGGTATAAGCAAACGGCTCTCGGAGCGGCCTGGGCGATCATCCAACCCGTTATGACGATGATTGTCTTCAGCATATTTTTCGGGAAACTCGGAAAAATACCGTCGGACGGTGTGCCTTACCCGATCTTCAGCTTTGCCGCACTCGTGCCGTGGGTGCTTTTTTCCAACGGTTTAACGCAAGCCACGACGAGTCTCGTCGGCAGTTCTCATCTGATTAAAAAAGTATATTTTCCCCGCCTGATCATTCCGGTTGCATCGGTTCTGGCCGGAGTCGTTGATTTCTTTCTGGCGTTCGGCGTGCTTTTGCTGATGATGCTCTATTTCGGGATTTTTCCGACGATCAACATCCTTTGGTTGCCGGTATTTTTATTTATGACAGTGACGGCTTCGCTGGCTGTCAGTTTGTGGCTTTCGGCACTCAATGTCGAATACCGCGACATCAAATACATTATTCCGTTTCTTTCGCAGATCTGGCTTTTTGCCACCCCGATCGCCTATTCGAGTTCCCTTTTGAGCGAACCCTGGCGGACGCTTTACGGCTTGAATCCGATGGTCGGTGTGGTCGAAGGTTTTCGGTGGGCTCTGCTCGGTACGGATACCCAGCCCGGTTTTATGGTCGTGGTTTCTTTAGTTGCGTCTTTGGTTTTCCTGATTTCGGGAGCATTCTACTTCCGCCGGATGGAAAAAACATTTGCGGACAGAGTTTGATATGAGCAGAAATTTTCGGCAAATCTGTTTGGATACTCTCGCTGAAAAAGCGGCGGAAGGACGCTGTTTGATCATCGGCGAAGTAGCTCAAACTCATGACGGCAGTTTAGGCCAGGCTCACGCCTTTATTGATGCGATCGCCAATGCCGGAGCGGATGCCGTCAAGTTTCAGACGCATATAGCGGCGGCCGAAAGCACGCCGCAGGAGCCCTGGCGGGTCAAGTTCAGCCGGCAGGATAAAACGCGGTATGAATACTGGCAGAGAATGGAGTTTACCAAAGAGCAGTGGCTCGGACTCAAAGAACACGCCGACGAACGCGGCTTGCTTTTTATGAGTTCGCCGTTCTCGATCGAAGCCTGCGATCTGCTCGAAGAGATCGGGATGAACGTCTGGAAGATCGCTTCCGGCGAGGTCTGTAACTTTCTGCTTTTAGACCGAATGATCGAAACGGGAAAGCCGGTAATTTTATCAACCGGTATGAGCGATTGGAATGAACTCGAAAACGCCGTTGATAAGATCAAGCAGGCGGCAAATCCGCTGGCAATTTTGCAATGCACCTCCGCCTATCCGTGTCCGCCCGAAAAGGTCGGGCTGAATATGCTCGAAACCTTAAAGGAAAGTTTTGCCTGTCCGGTCGGTCTATCGGATCATTCGGGGCAGATTTTTGCGGGTTTGGCGGCGGCAACTCTCGGGGCGGAAGTTCTGGAAATTCACGTGACTTTAAGCCGCGAGATGTTCGGGCCGGATGTGCCGGCTTCGGTGACGACCGAAGAACTGCATCAGCTTGTCGAAGGAGTTCGCTCGATCGAAAAAATGGTCGCCAATCCGGTTGATAAAAAAACGATGGCCGAAGAACTCGAGCCTCTGCGTCAGATTTTTACAAAAAGTATCTATGCGGGCGAAGCACTTTCCGCCGGAACGGTTTTGACGGCCGAACATCTGCGGCTCAAAAAACCCGGAAACGGAATTTCCGCATCACAGCTTCCGCAGATCATCGGCCGGAAAACCCGCCGGAGTTTACAGCGGGACGAATTGATCTTATTGGAAGACATAGAATTTAATTAGAGAAACATTTACTCAAACTAAAGTTTAGTGTAATTACCGCTTTTTGATCGAGAGTTCGATCATCGAAGGCGACACTAGAGGTGTGTATTTATGCGAAGAAAAGTATGCGTTGTTATAACCGCCAGACCGAGTTATAGCCGTATCAAAACAGCACTCAAAGCTATCAAAGACAATCCCGATCTGGAATTGCAGGTCGTCATTGCCGCGTCGGCTCTGCTCGACCGTTACGGAACGGCGGTTGACGTCATCGAAAAAGACGGTTTCGATATTGCCGCCCGCGTCTATATGGTTCTGGAAGGCGAAAATCCGACCTCGATGGCCAAAACGACCGGCATCGGTCTGCTCGAACTGGCGACGGTTTTCGATAATCTGAAACCCGATGTCGTCGTGACGATCGCCGACCGGTATGAAACTCTGGCGACGGCGATCGCCGCGTCCTATATGAATATTCCCGTTGCCCACATCCAGGGCGGCGAGGTGACGGGTTCGATCGATGAAAAAGTCCGCCACGCCGTGACAAAATTATCGGATCTCCATCTTGTTTCGACAGAATTCGCCGGACACAGAGTCAGAAAAATGGGCGAATGTTCGAACAAAATTTTTGTGACGGGCTGTCCTTCAATTGATCTCGCGGCGGAAGTTCTGCCGGAGCCGTCCCTCGATTTTAATCCGTTTGAAAAATACGGCGGGGTCGGCGATCTGCACGAACTGAAGAACGGTTATCTGGTTGTTATGCAGCATCCGGTAACGACCGAGTATCAGCTTTCCCGCGAACAGGTCTTTAAAACTCTCCACGCGGTTCACGAGATCGGTCTGCCGACGCTCTGGTTCTGGTCGAACGTCGATGCCGGAGCCGACGGAACCTCGAACGGGATCAGGACTTTTCGGGAAACGGTGAAGCCGAAAAATATGCATTTTTTCAAAAATATGATCCCGACCGATTTTTTGAAGCTTCTGTATAACAGCAAATGTCTGATCGGAAATTCAAGTGTCGGCATCCGCGAATGTTCGTTTCTGGGAGTTCCGGTCGTCAATATCGGCACGAGGCAGTCGGGCCGGGAACGCGGAAAAAACGTGATTGATGTCGAATACGATCAAAATCAGATCAAAGATGCGGCTCAATACCAGATAGATCACGGTATCTATAAAACCGATAAACTTTACGGCGACGGTAAAGCGGGCGAAAGGATTTCGGACATTTTGGCTAAGGCACCGCTCGAAACTCATAAAAGGTTGGATTATTAATGAAGGTTTTAGGCTTAATACCGGCACGCGGCGGTTCAAAAGGTGTGCCGCGAAAAAATATCCGAAATTTATGCGGCAAGCCTCTGCTGGGATACACGGCGGAAGCGGCTTTAAAGGCGAAAAACTTATCGCGGGTCGTGTTAAGCACCGAAGACGAAGAAATTGCGGAGGTCGGAAAGAACTTCGGACTTGACGTTCCGTTTCTGCGTCCTTCCGAACTGGCGGAAGATAAAACGCCGACTTTGCCGGTGATTCAGCATACGATTTTGAAATTACAGGAAATGGGCGAAAATTTCGAGGCGGTTTGTCTGTTGCAGCCGACAAATCCTCTGCGTCGCTCTGAGGATATTGATAGTTGCATAAAACTTCTGCTCGATTCCGGGGCGGATTCAGTTATCAGCGTTCTGCCGGTTCCGCACGAATACAATCCGAATTGGGTTTTTGTCGGAAACGGAAACGGCTTTGTAAAACTTGCGAACGGCGACAGCGAACCGATTTCGCGGCGGCAGGATTTGCCTCCGGCATTTTATCGGGACGGTTCGATCTACGTTACGCGTAACGATGTGGTTTTGAAAGGAAATAGTTTATACGGCTTAAAAATTCAACCATACGAGATGAATCCACGCTTTAGTGCAAATATTGACACCGTTGAAGATTGGAAAACCGTCGAAAAAATAATCGAAAGTTTAAAGAGCGATATTCATTCAAAATGAGTTTAGACAAAGATAAAAAACTTAAATGTCTCGTCATCGGCGGCGGAACCATACCGATCCGTTGTGCCGAGATCATTTTGAGTAAGGGACACGAAATTTGTGCGATCGTATCTTCCGGAGACGAGATCAAAAAATGGGCGAAAGAAAATAAACTTCCGCTTCTCGATCCGCAGACAAATTTCGCTGAACAGGTAGATGGGCCGGTTGATTATTTGTTCAGTATCAACAATAAATACATTTTGCGTGATAATGTCTTACGGCTTCCGGACAAATTAGCGGTCAATTATCACGATGCTCTGCTTCCGAGATACGCCGGAACGCACGCCACTTCCTGGGCTTTGTTGAACGGTGAGAAAACTCACGGCATCAGCTGGCATATCATCACCGATGTCGTTGATGCCGGTGATATTTTGAAGCAAGCGAGTGTCCTGGTCGGCGAAGATGAGACGGCTTTGACCTTGAACACGAAATGTTATGAAGCCGCCATCAATGCGTTCGGCGAACTGATCGAGGAACTGGCTTCGGAAACATACGTTCCGCAAAAGCAAAATTTTGATGACCGCACATTTTATCCGCGATTTAAGCGTCCTGAAAAGGGCGGCTTTATTTCGTGGAGCGAGCCGGCCGCAAAAATTTCCGCTCTCGTTAGAGCCTTAAATTTCGGCAATCATCCGAATCCGCTCGGTGTTGCGAAATTCGTCATAGAAAATCAATATTTTATTGTTGCGGATATAGAGATTCTTAATAAACAAGCTGAAAATGCTCCGGGCACCGTCAATGAGATCGGGAAAGATTTCCTGCGGGTTTCCGCCGCCGACCGCGAAATAGTTTTACGAAAAATACTTACGATTGACGGCCAACCGCTTTCGATCTCCGATCTGAAGGAGAGATTCGAATTCCGCGAAGGTTTTCGATTGGCCGAACTTGATGAAGAAAAGGCGAGTCGAATCGGAAAAAGCTATAAAGCTTTATGCCGGAAAGAAGCTTTTTGGGTTGAAAAACTCGTCCAACTTGAACCGGCCGTTCCGCCTTTTGCGAACAGCACGCAGGCGTTCGATACGCGAAACTTTGAAAATGCTTCGATGCCGATTCCCGAAAAGATTCTGAGGAATTTACAGCAGACGCAAAAAAATCCGGGCGATTTTGTTTTTGCGGCGTTCGGAGCATTTCTTGCCCGTCTTGGCGGAGTCGAATCCTTTGATGTCGGATATTATCAACCGGAAGTGCGGGAAGAATCCGCCGGGTTTGAAAATCTTTTCGCCCGTCAGGTGCCGTTCAGATTTAACATCAACCCGCTTGAACGTTTTGACCAATTTTTCGTGAGTTTCAACGAAGAACTTGAGGCCGTCACGAAAAACAGAACATACACAAAAGATATCTTCGCCAGATTTCCGCAGATCCGTCTGACACCGGAAACAGATAATAATTTCGATCTTCCCGTCGCCTTTACAAAGTCAGATGAAAACCTTAATTTTGAGCCCTCGAACGAAAATGAACTCGTTCTTTTCGTGTCAGAAAATGAAGCGGAATGCCGCTGGGTTTATGACCGGAACCGGATTGATGCGGAAAATATAGAGAAAATAATCGGACATTTCAAAACATTCCTCGAAGGACTTATCGAACATTCGGAAAGTCAGCTCGCTTATCTGCCTCTGTTGACCGAAGCGGAAAAACGAAAAGTTTTATTTGAATGGAACAACGACCGCTCCGAATTTCCGAAAGACAAATGTATTCATCAGCTGTTTGAAGAACAGGTTGAAAAAACGCCCGAGGCGACGGCACTGATCTTCGGCGATGAGCGTTTGTCTTACAGGGAACTCAATCGGCGGGCGAATCAACTGGCGAATTATCTGCAGAAAAGAGCGGATGGCGGAGCGGAAACTCTGGTCGGGATTTGTATCGAGCGGTCGGTTGAAATGATCGTCGGCATTTTGGGAGTTCTCAAAGCGGGCGGAGCCTATATTCCGCTCGATCCGGCCTATCCGAAAGACCGCATAAGTTATATGCTCGAAGATTCAAAAGCCTCGTGCGTTTTAACCCGGCAAGAACTGGTCGGCGAGTTGATTCCAGATGACACGAATGCGATCTGTCTGGACGGCAATTGGGAGGAAATCGCCAAAGAGAGGGAAGAAAACCCTCTCTCAGATGTAAGGCAAAATAATCTCGCTTACGTGATCTACACTTCCGGTTCGACCGGCAAACCGAAAGGCGTGGCCATCGAGCATCGAAGTGCGGTCGCCCTTTTGGCGTGGGCGAATTCCGTTTATTCAGAGGAACAGCTGAAAGGCGTTCTGGCCTCGACATCCATCTGCTTCGATCTATCGGTTTATGAAATGTTCGTTCCGTTGAGTTGCGGCGGCTCGATAATTTTGGTCGAGAATATTCTGCATCTCAAGTCCGCCAAAGCCGCCGCCGAAGTGACGCTGATCAATACGGTTCCTTCGGCGATCACAGAATTACTGAGGATCAAAGGCGTGCCGCAGTCGGTCAGAACCGTCAATCTCGCCGGTGAACCGCTCAAAACTTCGCTCGTCCGGCAGATCTATGATCTGGAAAACATCAGAGAAGTTTTCGATCTGTACGGCCCGAGCGAGGATACAACCTATTCGACTTATACTCTGCGGGATACCCAAAAAGCCACGATCGGCCGGCCGATCTCAAATACGCAAGCATATATCCTGGACAGATTTCTTCAACCCGTTCCCGCCGGCATTCCGGGCGAACTGTATCTGGGCGGCGACGGTCTGGCTCGCGGCTATCTGAATCGGGAAGAATTGACCGACGAGAAATTTATCCGCAATCCGTTCGATGAAGAATCCAAATCCAGACTTTATAAAACGGGCGATCTGGTCCGGTATCTGCCGAACGGCAATATCGAGTATTTGGGCCGGATAGATAATCAGGTAAAAATTCGCGGTTTCCGGATCGAACTGGGCGAGATCGAAGCACGGCTTCTCGCTCATGCGGCGATTCGAGAAGCGGTCGTTATCGCCCGGGAAGATCAGC
>JBGTRS010000110.1:0-11268 GCA_041940665.1 Pyrinomonadaceae bacterium
TAGTTTTCAACCAATTCCGTATTCCAATTCAATTCCTGAATTTTCGCATCGAGTTCACGGTGTGCTTTAGCAAGCTCATCGGCTTGCTTTTGAATCTTCGCAACATCAACCGTGCTGATGAATTTGATCTCAGAACGGCTGTAACGCTGTTCGGTTACGGAAGCGTGATTTGCCAGCGAGAAATAAACATTTCGTCTTTTCTCCAAACAGTCGCGTTCCGCCAAAACTTCCGTCAAAGTCCGTTTGGTATCAAATTGGGTTTCGGAATTTGTGTTATTGATTTGTTTGATCAACTTTTCGAGTTCATTCGCAGTTTGCTCGATTTCTTCAAGCAACTTTTCCGGTTTTTCGACGGGTTCGTCGCCTTCCTGAATTTTCGCATTGTTCAGAAGTCTGTTCCGAATTTGCTCGAATCGTTTTTGGGTATCTGCCCTTAAAATAAGTGCTTCCGCTAGTTTCATAATTTTAAACCTCCTATTTGACGTGCAACCATTTGGTTGCATATAATGTTTTTTATGGATGAAGTTTTCAAAGCCCTGGCCGATCCGGGACGCCGTAAATTGCTTGACCGACTGTTTGAACAGAACGGTCAGACATTGAACGAACTCTGCGAACATCTCGAAATGTCGCGGCAGGCGGTCAGCAAACATCTGAACATTTTGGAGAACGCCAATCTGGTTGTAATCCAATGGAATGGACGCGAAAAACTTCATTATTTAAATCCCGTCCCGATCAATGAGATTTCCGAGCGTTGGATAAATAAATTCGAACAACATCGCCTTGATGTATTAAGCCAGTTGAAAAAAATTCTGGAAGAAAAGGAGAAGAAAAAATGAGCGACGATAAAACAATTGTTTATGTAACCTTTATAAAAACTACTCCCGAAAAGCTTTGGGAGGCATTGACGAACAACGAGTTCATAAAACTCTACTGGTTTGGAAGCACTTTAGAAACGGACTGGAAAGTCGGCTCGGAAATCAGAGAAATAAAAGATGTAGACGAACCTGCTTTTCACGGTAAAATTCTCGAATCCGATCCGCCGAAACGCCTGGCATATACATTTTGTGTCCCCGGCGAACCCGATACGGAAGTATATTTTACGATCGAATCCGAAAAAGAAACCACCAAATTAACCATCGAACATAAAGGATATGACAAAGACGATAAGTATTATCGGTCAACAAAACTTGGTTGGTCAGCGATTTCCAGTGGAATAAAGACTTTGCTCGAAACCGGCAGTTCCCTGGATAAAAACGAGATGGAAAAACTTTTCTACAGATAAAAACAAGATGGAAAAGCTATATTTTACGAATCAATGGCTCTTGCCGAATAAGAAGGAGAACTAATGCACGAAGAAAAGGTAGTTTACGGAATATATATCAATGCACCGGCTGAGAAAATTTGGGATGCATTGACGCAAAGTGAATACACACGCCAGTATTTTTGGGGCTCAAATGTCGAATCCGATTGGAAGCCCGGTTCAAAAATAAGATGGTTTTCGGACGACGGTACGACTTTCTCTGAAGGTGAAGTAATCAAAGCCGAACGCGGAAAGATTTTGTCCCAAACAGAATGGATGATTGGTCCGGATGGCACAAAAAGCGGTGAATCCATCATCACCTATGAGATAGAAAAGCACGGAGATGTCTGCAAACTAATTGTGACTCATCAGCATAGCTCAGAAAAGCATAAAAAAGCGATGAATGGTTGGGAAATGAGCATGGGAAGCTTGAAATCATTATTAGAAACAGGCGAAGCACTTCCATTTACGGCTTAGAAACTCGGGAATTGGGAGCGGATCAGTTGCATCAAATCCGCTCCCTACCGGCAGACGGCACGGTTCACGAGATTAACCAAGAACACGGGATGGTTTTTGAATTCCGTCTGCGGGATATTTCAATTTTGGATTTTAGATTTCGGATTTTGGATTGTTTAATTTTTCGTTTTGAAAAATCCAAAACCTAAAATCTAAAATCCAAAATCCAAAATCCGTTTACCCTTTAACACACACAACCTGCTTCAATTCCGCGACGACTTCAACGAGGTCAGATTGGTTTTTCATAACCTTGTCGATGTCTTTGTAAGCTCCCGGAATTTCGTCAATGACGCCTTTGTCTTTACGGCATTCGACGCCTTTGGTCTGGCGTTCCAAGTCCGCTTTGGTGAAGTGCTTACGTGCTTTGGTTCGGGACATTTTACGTCCGGCACCGTGCGAGCAGGAATTGAAACTTTCGGGTTTCCCGAGTCCTTTGATGATGAACGATTTCGCTCCCATCGAACCGGGAATGATCCCGTAACGGCCATCTTCGGCATTGATCGCACCCTTGCGGGTAACATAGACGTTTTCGCCGTAGTGTTCTTCTAAGGCGACATAGTTGTGGTGGCAGTTGACCGTAATTTCCGGGACGAACTCATCGCCCTTATTGAACATACGGTTGAATTGATAAACGAGACGCTTCATCATCACCTCGCGGTTTTTCATCGCATAACTTTGAGCCCATTCGAGGTCTCGCCAGTAGTTTTTGAACTCGTCGGTTCCTTTTATAAAATAGGCGAGATTCGGATCGGGTAGTTCGTTCAGACGATGAAGCTGTTTCGCCGTTTCGATGTGCCGCGTCGCCAGCAGATTACCGATCCCACGCGAGCCCGAATGCAGCATCAGCCAGACATAATTTTCGGTGTCGAGGCAGATTTCGACAAAGTGGTTTCCGCCGCCGAGTGTGCCAAGCTGTTTCATCGCTTTCGATTTATTTTCCTGGACGCCCGCGTGGAGATCACCGAATTCCGACCAGCGATTCCATTCATCCGATTCTTTAACCGCTTCCTTGTGCGAGTTGAAACCGACCGGGATCGTGCGTTCGATCTGATGACGCAGGTCTTTGAGTTTTCCGTCAAGTATTCCGCTCTTAAACGGAGTCTTGACCGCCATCATCCCGCAATTGTGAACAAAAACTCCTGCTTCCAAAGCGAAATTGTGATATTCGGGAACGGTCAAACAATAAACATCTTCGCGTTCTGCAATGGGTTCGACGGAAACAACTTTGTGGTTGTAACCATGTTCCCAACGACGGTGATTATGTAAACCGATTCCGCTTTTCACTTTTTCACCGCAAGTTTCGCAAGGATAAAGACGATTAGCGATTTCCTTACTTTTGGCACGTCCCTTTTTGCTTTTGTTGTAAGCGATTAGGAATTTTTTACCTCTTTCGCCATTTTCGGCAACAGCCTTTTTGAAATGTTCCGGGTTTTCTTCCATATATTTCAAAATGTTCTTTGTGCCTCGTTCAGCGTATTCAGCATATCCTTCCGGGGTTTTCGCTTTATTTGCAATAGCTCTTTTGCGTTTTGTTTCAAATTCATCTGATTGCCAATGCATATTTCGTTCAACCAAACTGCGGTGATAAGACGAATGAGCTGAAGAACTCATAAATTCTAAATTTTCAGGACGATTATCCGCTTCAACAAAATTTTTGTGATGAATAATGGTTTTGTCGCCTTCATATTTTGGAACTTTTCCAAGTAATCCGCTTCTTCCAACAATCCAATGAGCCTTTTGCATACGTCCCGAATAATTCTGCTGGACGAGAACGTATCCGTCCTTATCTTTTTCACGATAAAGGGGCATCAAGGAATCGCCTGATTTCAAATCTTTAGCTTCACAATAATTTCCATCACGAAGCATAAATTTATGGTCGGGTGTGCAACGGATTTCTTCGCCATTATCCAACGTGACTTTGACAAGTTCTGCATTTTTACGAGTTTTCTTTGCCTTTGCTTTTGTCGCGACAACCTTGGCCGAATCCGTGCAGGCATAAACGACAAATTGATCTTTTCGTTTAGCCAATTCACGAAGAGAATAAGATTTTCCATCAAGCAAAGGCACAAGCGTATCGCCCGTAAAACAACCGATATCCACGCCGACAGTTGCCGGAATCACTGCATCCTTAGTGGCGATAACCGAACCGACCATCGAACCGATGCCGAGATGGGCGTCGGGCATCAGAGCGACGTGTTTATAAATGCAAGGCAGACGCGAAACGTTGCGGAGCATATCCTGTTCTTCCGTGGAAAGTCCGTGGTCAACCCAAGAGAGAACATCCGCTTTCGCACCCGAAATATTTAGTTTGTTATATGGCATAATTTCCTCCTTGTTCATTTACCATTTATCATTGAACATTTATCAATAATAAGTTGCTGATGATAAATGACAATAAAAAATGATAAATGATTAAAATGATAAATGAAAAAGGACGACAAGATTTGAAGCGACGTTAATTTACTGAGCTATATCTGCCCGCAGGGCAAACAGTTGGAATCGAACCAACGACCTTCTGAAGTTTAATCAGATGCTCTATCCGATGTAGTCGTCTCCGGCATTCGTCCCGAAAAAAAATTGTTTTTCGAAAGTATCGTGTTATGATTTTGGAGAGAGGTTAAATCAAATGAAAATAAAAGACAGAAATAAAAGATTTCTTACGGTAATTTTGCTGGCAGTGTTTGTTATTGGTTTTAGCTTACCAAGCATAAATCATTTTGTGGGACCTTTCGAATCAAACTCTACAAACTACTGTTTTCCGGGAAATTTGACAGCGGTCAATCAAAAACCGGTGGAATTAATTGTCGGATATGAAACAAAAGTAATCAGAAGAGAAGCAGAAACCAATACTCACCCTTTAGCGTTACTATTTCAGATATTGTTCATCCTTTTCTTGATCAGTCCGCCGATCATTGCTTTATTGCTTTTCTGCATTTGGAAAGAACTGAAAAAACGTAACGAATTAAAATGATTTGATGAACATCTCACTCAAACAAATCGGCGAAAATGATTGGCAGATGTTTCGCAAAATCCGTCTCAAAGCTCTCCTGACTGACCCGCAGGTTTTCGGCTCGCACTACGACCGAGAAAAAACCTACTCCGGACAAGATTGGAAGGAATGGGTCGGAGCCAAAAATCAGGCGATCTTTTTTATCTACGACGGCGAAAAATTAATCGGAATGACCGGAATTTATATCCCGCAAGATACGGTCGAAAAATCAAAAGCGGTTCTCTGGGGTTCGTGGCTCGAACCCGCATACCGCCGCCAGGGGATTTCCAAATTGATGTATCAAGCCCGCCTCGAATGGGCTAGATCACAGCCCGAAATCAAAAGTATCCAAGTCTCGCACCGCGAATCAAACCTCGCTTCAAAATTCGCCAATCAAAAACACGGTTTCAAATTGGTCAAAGAAGAAGAAAAAGAATGGCACGACGGCATTGAAGAAAAAGATGTCATTTATGAATTAAAATTAAATTCGTAATAACAAAATTTAAATCTACACCAACCTTGTAGGGGCAATCCCTTGTGGTTGCCCATGAGCCGTATGGCGAAAAATTTTGATTAATCGAAAATATTCAACCAATCACATTTGTTTTCGGCATACGCCTCATGGGCAAGGACAAGCCGTTGCCCCTACAACGATGAAATAATCCGTTTATGAGTGACGAATACAAACCTCGCAAAAATTCCTTACGTCTGCCGAATTTTGATTATGCTTCACGCTGTCATTTTGTAACCATCGTAACCAAAGACCGCCGGAAATTTTTTACCGATCAAAAACTCGCCGAAGCGGTCATCGAAACACTCTTGCATTTAAGAGAAAAACAAAAGTTCAATCTTTATTCCGCCTGTCTGATGCCCGATCATTTTCACGGTTTGATCGGCATCGGCGTATCGGGTTTGAATTTGGGAAAAATCTGCGGGGCATTCAAAAGCCTTTCGACCAAAGAATTCTGGAAATTCCGCGACGGTAAATTATGGCAAAGACAATTTTTCGACCACGTTATCCGCAACGAACAAGATTTTTTTGAAACCGTTAAGTACATCCGCCTCAATCCCGTCAAAGCCAAATTAATCGAAAATTGGCAGGATTGGAAATACACAATCGAACCCGATTTATAAATTTTTTAGGAAACGCCAAATAATTTGTAGGGGCAGCGGTTTATCCCTGCCCATGAGCCGAATGGCGAAAAAATGTTGGTTGTCACAAAATTTCCTGCGTAAAACGCCTGCTGAAAAAGGTGTGTTCATTTCAAAATTTTCGGATTATAACGTCTGTTTTCGCTTCGCTCATGGGCAACCACAAGGGATTGCCCCTACAAGGTTTTCGCGTTTTCAGATAAAAATAAAATTGGCGACAAGTGTTTCCATTTATCATTTGGCATTTATCATTGAACAGAAATTGATAAATGATGAATGTTTAATGATAAATGAAAAAGAACTTTCTAAACCGATGTACTCCCAACCTGCATTCGCCAAATATTTTGTTTGCAGTTAATAAATTTATGCTATGATGAATCGAAAATTTGAGAAAATCTTATGAATTTAAAACAAAAACTCATTTATGCAACTCTGGGGTTTGTGGGCGGCAATTTAATAATGCTGTCAATTTTTTTCGGAATAAAATTTATTCAAACGAACCAAACTGAAGCAAGAGAAGTTGATATAGAAAAAGCAATTGAACTGATCGCATCTGAGCAAATAAAAGAAGTTAGCATTAAGGGTAATGAAGTCATTTTCGTAAAAAATGATGATACAACTCTAATTTCTACGATAAAATCTGATCCAACCAGAGAATTAATTTATCAAAAAGTAGCAAATTCTCCGAAGCGAATTTCCATAAGTGAAGAAGGAATTAGTAATGGATGGGGTTGGATCATTTTGTTGAATTTCTTTCCAGTTACTTTTCTTTTGATTATAATTGGACTGCTCGCCGGAATTTTTATTAGATTAGGAAAAAACAAAACGTTAAGGTGAAGTAAAAAGGACAAGAAATTCTTATCCTTTTTACTTTTACAACTCAACCTTTTCAATCTCACCAACCCAATGTTCGGCTCCGAGGTTTCCTTTGGAGAATTCGGAGATGATTTTGAACACATTGTCGGAGAAGCCGCCGACATTGAGGATGTCTTGGCGTTCTTTGGCTTGCGTTGAATTGTAAGGTTGAATATCAATGCAGACGAGTTTGGCTGATTGGTTACGTCCTTTGAACTCGTTCCACTGTTTCATTGTTCCGCTTCCGCCGAAGCGTCCGTAATACGGGGTGTCGATCCATGATTCGTTGTCGGAAACATAGATCAGCACCTCGCCCTGGGCTTTGGTTCGATTCAGATAACGCAGAGGTGCGGAGCAGTTTGTTCCGCCGAAAGGCAGATTTGCCAATTTTTGTGCGTTGGTCATGATCGAATCTCGCGGGTTTAGCGAAACTTTTACAATGTCGTTTTCAAACGGAATGACTTCCGCCGAAGGGTTTTTGCGAAGGACAGCCGCCGCAATCAGTGTTGCCGCGTCAATACAGCGAACCGCCGAAGTCGCTCCCTTACGGTAGCCCGTAACCGGAGAAGTCATCGAACCGGAAATGTCGGGAAAAACGTAAACTTTTCCGTCAATTTCGGGAACGTTTTCGATGGCGATCTCCATCGCATCCTGCAGAGCTTCGGTGATCTCACGCGGAATCGCTTTGTTGCCGTTAGCCATCTGAAAGGCGACCATCAATTGATACGGGAAAACTCTCGCACGTTTGATGTTTTCGGCATTTCTGAGGCGTTCGGCGATCATTTTGACGATCTCGTCGTCGGCAAAAACTCCATGGCGTTCGAACGTATTGAGATTCATACGAGTCATTTGCCATTTGGCGTTGCGGGCGATCTCGGTCCATTCCGCCGTGCCGAGCGGCAGAGCCGTCAGCATCTGGAAGGGAACTGCCGGAACTTCGCCGTTCGTTTTGCCATTTTTGTATTGTTCGTAAATCTGCACGATCGCCGGGAGATGCTCGAATCTGATCTCACGCCCGATGAAGTATCCGAAAAGAGCTTCGTATTCTTCAGTTTTTGGTTTCGGGTGAACCATTTTCAGAATATCTGCAAAACTTGGAGATTGTCCAACAGATTGTTTGAAGATCGCTTCGGGGTTGCGGTTTTCAAACCATTCACGCACCATGCGTTTCGGCAGAGAACCGAGCGATTTCCGACCGACCACGCCGGAACGCATGATCTGCACGAAGTTGCGAAGCATTTTTCCGTTGTCAATAACTTTTGGAAATACCCATTCGAACAACTCTTTATCTTTTTTGGTCGAAAGAACCGCCACCAGAAGTGCCGGCATATCTTTCATAAAAGATTCTTGGCGGGTAAAAACAGCCGTTTTCGCAATAAACTCCCCAGAGAGCGTTTCGCAAAGTTCGAGAACTTTATCGAGCTGTTCTTCCGCTCCGGCGTAGAAAGTTTGGTTAAAACATCCGGTTGCCGCATATTGAGCGAGAGCCGCTTTCGGAGAAAGTTCGTAAGCGGTTCCGCCCGCCTCGTTGACGGTATCGGCTTTTGGTGTGAACATTCCTGAAATTGAATTAAATAGTGATTTGTTTGCCATAATTGATTTTAGTTATCAGAGTAAAAGAGTTGCGGGAGGTTGCAGAGTTTAATTTTGACGAACTCCGCAACTTTCTGTAACTTCTGGAAACTCCGAAACTTTTTTACCTCCTGTGTGGACAAAGTTTTCGCATTCCGTATAAGGAAAGTGAATTGTAAGAATTGAGTGCAGTTTTATGTCGGTGAAGCCGACGACTTATCTTTAGTCTGCTGATAAACAAAATGTATGAGCCATTGAAACGGCTATTTTGTTTTAGAAAATTGAGTAGCGACAAGATTGAAATGAGGACTTGCTTGTCAGGCAATTTCGTCCGCATTTTCTTTCGAAACTGCAAAAAGCGACATTTGCTTTTACCTTAGGAACGTTATGTAATCATTTCAGCATTCGCTACGACAAGGGTTTTGACGACAAGGATTGGCGAAACTTGCCCTTACCAATCAGGCAACTTCCCCAAAAGATTTGGCGGGGAAGAAAAGATTCGAACTTTTATGTAATTCCGCACGGCATTCGTCAAAAAAAGTATAAGAAAATGGCGACAAGGTTTTGATGAAACATTTCATGCTGCTCTACCCAATTGAGCTACGTGCCTTTCGACCCGGTCGGACTCGAACCGACAACCTGCAAGTTGATCTATGTAGTTCCATCGGCATTCGCCAAAACATTTATCATTTATCATTTATCATTGACCAAATCGGCTTTTGATAAATGGTCAATGATAAATGATAAATGAATAGATCGGGTGGGATTCGAACCCACGATCCCCTGCTTAAAAGGCAGGTGCCTTAAAACCGCTTGGCTACCGATCTGTGTGGAGATTTTGGATTTTAGATTGCCGATTTTGGATTGTTTGTTCGATAAATCCAAAATCTAAAATCCAAAATCAAATTGGCTGACAGGGCGGGACTCGAACCCGCAACTTCCGCTTTAACAGAGCGGCACTCTGACCATTTGAGTTACCCGTCAATAAAAATTGATACTGTTTTGTAGAAATCTTCGCGTTAAATTTGTTAAGGCTTGATTGAAAAAAAAAGCCGAATTTAATTATTGGAGGATTTATAAAAAATGAGTGCATTTTATTTTTTTGACATAAAAGAAATTACCGATTACGACAAAATTGAAGAATACCGTCAGGGAGTTTTTGATACGGTCGCCAAATATAACGGAAAATACCGCGTGATCGGCGGTGAGATCGAAGCCGTCGAAGGCGATTGGCATCCGAATTTTACCGTCCTGGTCGAGTTTGAAAACGCCGAAATCGCCCGCAATTGGTTCGATTCGCCGGAATATAATTCGATCAAAGGTCTGCGTAAGGCCGGCTCGAATGGAAATGTAATCTTGATCGATAATTCCGTTCTGCCGCCGGGAGTTTCATACGAATTTTAAGCCCCCGAAACCCCTCCATATGTTAGGCGGGTAAACGCGGATAAATTCAACGCTTTTTGTATAAAGGGACAAAAAGACAAATCTGTTCGTTGCGAACAAAAGAAGGGTTTGTGCATTCTTTTTGCCCGAAGCAAAAGAATTTATCCGCGTTTTTTTTGGAAGGATTTTGTTGCTGGTATGAACTCGGTAAAATAAATCGGAACAAAAGGATTTGAACCTTTAATCTTCCGGTTATCGGCCGGGTGCTTTTGCCGTTTAAGCTATGTTCCGTTTTTATGACTCTTATTTTATAATACTTGGTGTTATGAACATAATTACTCTCATTTGTGATACTTGTTCTAAATGTTTTGATCGCTCATTATCGCTTCACAATGGAAATGTTAATCGAGGAAGAATAAAGAAATTTTGTTCTAAAAAATGTCTTAATATATACAATAAACAATTTATAAGCGTTGCATTACCACTTATTGAAGTTGCTTGTGGAGAGTGCAAAGTAAAAGTTTACAAGAAGAATAAAGACCTCAAGAGAGCAAAGAATGGAGTGCATTTTTGTTCTCGGAAGTGTGCAACAATTTTCTTTGGGAAAAAACGGAAAACTCTTCCGAAAATGTGTAATGAATGTGGTAAAAGTTATAAGCGAAAAGCAACTGTAAAAAAGTGTTCTGTCTGTATATCTAGGATGAAGAATCGTTTACTGAATGTTAAGAAAAAAGATACAACTCACCCCAAAATACGTTCTCACGCCAGAGTTATTTATTTTCGCACAAACAAAAATGCGAATAATTGTGAAAATTGTGGTTACGACAAACACATTCAAATTTGTCACAAGAAAAATGTTTCGGACTTTGGAGATGAAGCAAGATTAAAAGATATAAATCATATTAAAAATTTAATTGGTTTATGTCCAAATTGTCATTGGGAGTTTGATAACGGTTTATTAAAGTTATAATTGATTAGCCGACTTTGCTCCATTCCTGCTTGATAAAAAATGCTGAAGGTGAGACTCGAACTCACAACCTACTGTTTACAAGACAGTTGCTCTCGGAAACCATTTGAGCTACTCCAGCAAAAATGATCGCGGTGATGGGATTCGAACCCATATTCTTCGCCTTATGAGAGCGACGCTTTCCTCCGTTTAAGCTACACCGCATCGTGATTTTGGATTTTAGATTTTCGATTTTGGATTGATAAATTTCATTGAAATCCAAAATCTAAAATCTAAAATCCAAAATCGAAATAGCCGATGTTGGACTCGAACCAACGCCCTGAAGTTTAGAAGACTTCCGCTCTCAAGTTCCGCTGAGCTAATCGGCTATATTTAATGATGGTTGCAAAATGCGGGATTTTATTTAACGATCCAAAATCCGAAATCTAAAATCCAAAATCATTTTGACGGACGCTTTTGGTATCGCACCAAACTCTTCAGCTCTTCAGGCTGACGCTAATCTGTCTCAGCTAAACGTCCACGCATTTTGGATTT
>JBGTRS010000111.1:0-8746 GCA_041940665.1 Pyrinomonadaceae bacterium
TCAGATTCCATTGATACCGGCCTTTTAAGAATTCTTCAAAGGCTTCCGCCCTGTCAGTGCCGCGTTTGCTCAAATTTTTCGCCGCTTCGCCCGACAGTTGCGGCAGAAGCGATCTCGTGACCTTTTCCGAAATGGAATCTTCGATCGTCAAGACATCCGTAAATTTTTCATCGAACGGAAAAGACCAGACGGTCGAGGTTTCGCGAACATCCAAAAGCTGGGCGGTCACGCGGACTCTTTCGCCGACGTGCCGGATACTTCCCTCGACGACATATTCGACGGCGAGTTTTTCGCCGGCCGAGAATGAATCGATCTTTTCGGCAATCAACGGCAGAACGGAATTGGTCGGACGAACGATAAAGTCCCTGATGTTTGAAAAACGGCTGGTCAGAGCATCCGCCAGACCGATGCCCAAAAACTCGTCTTCCGCCCTGGCTTCGCCGATCAGTTTGAACGGCAGAAAGGCGATCGATTTCTTTTGCGTTTCCGTTTTTGAAACGTTTTTTCGATATTCGGTCATTTGAGTTTCGATCAGAGGGTTGTTCATCTGCCGGAACAACTCGAAATATCTTTCATCATGTCTGATCGGGTCAAGCCGCGGTTCGGTGCCGAACCATAACAGCCAGTGGCTTCTTTCCTCGTAGGCTTGACTAAAATACTCGAACGCCGCATCAATCTCGTTGATTGCCAGATGTCCCATGGCGATAAAATACGGATTGATATATTTTGTCTTGGAATCTTCAACCAGATTTTTAACAAGCTCGCGGGCTTTTTCCAATTGCCCGTCGGCAACGAGTGCAAAACAATATGAATAGACCGGAAGCGGCGAATCTTTCATCATTTCAAGCCCTTTTCTGGAATTCTCGACCGCTTCTTTGATATTGCCGAGCGAAAGCGTGTTATTGCCGATCTGCAGATACCCCTGCGGATAAGAAGGATCGAGGCTGACGATCTCGCGGGCTTTCTCGAGTGCTTCCTGAAAACGTCTGGCCTGAAGCAAAGTCCAGGACGTCAGGGTTTTTGCCCGCATCGAAAACGGATCGAGCTGTTCGGCGAGTCTGACTTCCTTGATCCATTCTTCGAACCGTCCCGTGCCGACGAGAGTTGCCGCCAGCCATTCATGGGAGAGCGGATAGCCGGGTGTTAATCTAATGGCGTGCCGGTAATGCTCTTCGGCTTTTTCGTGTTCGAGCAAACTCGAATAGTAAAGTCCGAGGGCGGCATACGCTTCGCTCAGAGAATTGTCTATTTCAAGTGCACGGTTGGCCGCCGCATAGACCTTCGGAGCGGCTTTGATCGTCGGCATCATTCCGTAGATCGCCGCCCAGTTATAAAAATCGGCGATCGAAGCGTGGGCTTTCGCATAATCGGGATCGAACTCGATGGCTTTTTCGAGGGCGGCGATGGTTTTCTCAAACGACTCGATCGTAAACTGATTCCAGAAATATCTCGCCCGCATATAGGCCTCGTAGGCTTCAGGCGAGGCCGTCCCGCGTCTCGTTAAACGGCGTTCTTCTTCGCCGCTCAATTTCGGCAGAAGCGATTTCGTCACATTTTCGGAAATGGAATCTTCGAGCGTCAGAACATCCGTGTATTTTTCATCAAAGCGGTGTCCCCATACGGTTGATCTTTCCGAAACATCCAGCAGTTGAACGGTCACGCGGATTCTTTCGCCGATATGCCGGATGTTCCCTTCGACGATAAAATCAACGCCGAGTTCACCGCCCGCCGCGAAAGGATCGGTAAAAGACTTCCCGAGCGAGACGGCCGAACTCGTCGGACGAACGAGAAAACGCCGGATATTTGAAAGCCGCATCGTCAAAGCATCCGCCAGACCGAAACTTAAATATTCATCTTCCGCCGCTCCCGTGTCCGCCGTGTTCAGAATTTTAAAGGGCAGAACGGCGATTGACTTTTCCTTAACTTCATCGGTTAGTCTTCCGTCATCAAATCGTGTTTGCCGTGAAACTAAAGGGTTATTCGTGCGTTTCAGGATTTTCCGGTAACGCGGATCGCGTCTGAGGTCATCGAGTCTCGGTTCGGTTCCGAACCAGATCATCCAGACGTTTCTTTCTTCGACGGCTTTTTCAAACCATTCAAACGCCGCATCGTTTTCGCCGAGAGCGGCGTAAGCCATGGCAATAAAATAGGGCATCACGAAGCGTCTTTCCGAGATTTCGAGGAGTTCCTCTAAAACCTCACGGGCCTCATCTTCACGGCCGGCGGCAACGAGTGCGAAACAGAGCATATACCGCGGCATCCCGGAATCCTTCCAGTTTTCGATGCTTTCACGCAAAACCTCGACCGCTCTATTCGGTTTTCCGTTCGCCACTAAAATATTGCCGAGATGCAGGAGACCTTGCGGAAAATCCTTCTGCATTTCGTTTCCTTGTAAGGCTTTTTCAAGGGCTTTCGGAAAATCGCGGATTTGGTAAAGCGTCCAACTCGTCATCAATTTCGCCCGCGGTGAAAGCGGGTCTAATTCTTCGGCACGCATAATTTCCTCGCGGGCTTCCGTTTCGATTCCCTGCGAAGCGAAAAATCCCGAATAGGCTTCGTGGGCAAAATGAAAATTCGGATTGAGTTCCAGACTGCGTTGAGCGAGCCTTGCGGCTTCCGCCCAATCCCAATCGTAAAGGAGTTTTATAAACGCAAGGATCGCGTAGGCTTCGCCGAGCAAATCGTCTATCTTCAATGCATTCTCGATCGCCGCTTTCGCCCGCGGAATACCTTCGCGGCTCGGAATCTCGCCGAAGATCACCGACCAGACATAAAAATCGGCGATGCCGACGTGCGGCAAAGCGTAGTTCGGATCAATCCGGATGGCTTCTTCGTAACTTTCGATGGCTTTCAAGAGAGATTCGTCCGTAAACTGATTGGCAAAATATCGCCCCCGCAGATAAGCCTGATAGGCTTCCGTGTTGTTCGTCCCGCGTTTTTCGAGCCGGCGGCGTTCCTCGCCCGTCAGATGCGGAAGCAAAACTTTGGCGACCTTTTCCGAGATCAGATCTTCGAGTTCGAGAACGTCCGTAAATTTTTCGTCGAACTTTTCCGCCCAGACGGTCGAATTTTCCGACATTTTCAAAAGCTGAACCGAAATGCGGACTCTTTCGCCGATGCGTCTGACCGTTCCGTCGAGAACATAATCAACACCGATCCGTCGGCCCGCTTCGAGCGGCTCTTCCTCCGCAAAGGCCAGCACCGAACTCGTCGGCCGGACGATGAGTCTCTGCACGCCGCTCAGACGCGAAACGAGGGCATCCGCCAGACCGATGCCCAAGAAAATATCGTCGGTTGATTTGGCGTCCGCCGCCCCGATTATTTTCAGCGGCAGAATTGCGATTGATTTGTTTCGGCTCTGTTTCGACGGGGCGGCAAAAAAGAACTCGGCTTTGACGGGGCGTTTTTCGAGAAAATTCTGAATATCTTCGGCGAGTGCTTTGGCTGATTCATACCGTTCGCCCGGATTTTTGCGGAGCGTTTTTAAAATGATCCGGTCGAGATCGCCCGTGAGCGTCTCTCTTAATTCTTCCAGCGAAGCGTTTCTCGCTTCAAAGATATAGGCAAGTTCGGTGTGTTCCCGATCGGTGATCGGCACAATATCGTCTTCGCTCGTCAAGTTTCCCGACGGACGCGAGGGCGTCTCTTCGCAGATTATCCGGGCGACCTCGTGCGGAACTTGTCTTTTCAGATGATACGGCCGGTGTCCGGTCAGAAGTTCGTAGAGAATCACGCCGAGACTGTAAATATCCGACGCGGATGTGATCTCTTCACCGGAAACCTGTTCGGGCGAAGCATATTCCGGCGTCATCACACGCATCGAGGTCGCCGTCGGATCAATTTCCGTCACGGCCAGATCGGGATCGAGCACTTTGGCAATGCCGAAATCGAGCAGTTTCGGCGTGCCGTCCGCTTTGACCAAGATGTTCGAAGGCTTCAGATCGCGGTGAATGACCTTTTTTTCGTGAGCCGAATGAACGGCATCGCAGATCCGCGTAAAAATTTCCAGACGCCGCTTGATGCTCAGCCTTTTTTCATCGCAAAAGCGGTAAAGCGGCGTGCCGTCAATATATTCCATGACGAAATACGGCAGACCGTCTTCGGTCGAACCGCCGCCGAGAAAATACGTGATGTTCGGGTGATCGAGCGTCGCGATGATCTGCCGTTCGCGGCGGAAGCGTTTGAGGATCGAATCCGTGTCCATCCCGCGTTTGATGAGTTTGACGGCCACCGTCTGGCGAAACTCGCCGTCCACCCGCTCCGCCAGATAGACCGCTCCCATTCCGCCCTGACCGATCTCTCTGACCAGTTCGAAAACGCCGACCCGCTTACCGGTCAAACGATTTTCCGAATTTTCCCCGAAAATTTCCATTAAAAAAATAATAAGAGCATTCTGCTAAAAGCGAAAAGTATTTTAGCATTTTTATTACTGCTCGACACGAAATTTATACGTCAAACTGATACCTTTTTCGGGCGTTTTACGCCTTAAAAAGTAAGGATATTTTATTTTCCCTAAACAGGAGATTAACAAAAAATATGAAAAAATTAATTTTCATCGCAGTTTTGATGACCTTTCTTTTTGCAATTCAGTCCGCTTATGCCAACGAATTGACGATAAATTTAACGAGTTCGCAAAAGGTTTATACGCAGGCGATCGGCAAGGGCTTGCTTTTGCGGGTGACGAAAGAGAGTAGTGTCAAACATAAAAATTTCGGCTGGATCATCGAGGTCGTCAAGAAACCTTATCGCAAAAACTCGCGTAATCTGATCTATCAAAACAAAACCGGAACAACCGCCGATCTTTCGCAGGTATACGCCTGGCAGGTCGGCCACGGAGATTTTCCGAACAAGCGGAATCTGCTTATCAAAAACTATCGTTTGAATATCGGCATTAATTTGATAAAGCCCAAAACGAAGGGCGAAAACGAGAACGCCGGATTTGTTTCGGGAAAATTAAAGATAACCTGGTAAGAAAAAAATGAGAAATAAAATTATAGTGACGGCATTATTTACTCTTTTGCTCTTTAATCTGGCTCTGGCACAAGACACCGATTCAGCCGAGAACGTAAATAAAGACCCGAACGCGGCAAGGATCGTCACATCCGACATAGAACTTTTTTGGAAGGCTTTCGATAAGGCGACACCGGAAAACGATCTGATCATTTTTCGTGACGAATATCTGAAAAAAGGAAGCATCGGCCTGCAGGAATTTACGCGAATCAGAATCGGAAGTCCCTGCGGTCTGACCGATACGATCAATAAATCCGGTGATTATTACGTAGCTCTTCGCCCGCAAACGACAAAAATTGATTCCTACAAACCGCAGATGCAGAAGAGTTTTCGCAAACTTCAGGAAATTTACCCGGAAGCCGTCTTTCCCGACGTCTATTTCCTGATCGGCAGAATGAATTCGGCGGGAACTCTGACGGACAAAGGTCTGCTTATCGGAGTTGATATGTTCGGCAAAACGGACGAAAAATCGCTCGAAAACTTAAGCGATTGGCACAAGGCGGTCGTTTCAAATATCGGGCGTCTGCCGTATATCGTCGCTCACGAACTCATCCATTATCAGCAAAAACTTTCACCGACCGACCAGAGTCTTCTGGCACGTTCGATCGGCGAAGGAAGTGCGGATTTTATCGGCGAACTGATCTCCGGCGGACAGATCAATCCGCATCTGCATAAATACGGCAATCCGCTCGAACGCGAACTCTGGCAGGAATTTAAAAAGGAAATGAACGGCACGGACGCCGGCAACTGGCTCTATCAGGGCGAGAAAGCCACAGATCGGCCGGCTGATCTCGGCTATTACATGGGCTATAAGATCGCCGAAAGCTTTTACAAAAACGCCGCCGATAAAAAGAAAGCCGTCAAAGATATTTTAGAGATCAAAGATTTTCAGAAGTTTCTCCAGGAGAGCGGTTACGAAGAAAAATTTAAGTAGTTATGAAATTTGCTAAATACGTTTTTTACATCGCCGGAATTTACGGAATTATCGCCCTAACGCCGCAGTATTTTCTTGAGGCGAAGAATAACCTGGATTTTCCGCCGGCCATTACGCATCCGGAATACTTCTACGGCTTTATCGGCGTCGCTCTCGCCTTTCAGTTCGTCTTTCTGATCATCGGACGCGATCCGGTCAGATACCGCCCGCTGATGATTCCGTCGGTCATCGAAAAATTCAGTTTTGTCATCGCCCTCGCCGCTTTATATCTGCAAGACCGAATCGCTCCGATGCTTTTGGGCTTCGGTTTTATTGATCTCGTTCTGGGCATTTTCTTTATCATCTCGTTTATTAAAACTTCCGAAAGCTACGAATAATTTTAATGATATTTTTCCCCGCATTCTTCCGCGTTATTTGATGGAAGCCGACAAAGGCACAAATATCAAAATCGGGGACAAAATAAATGAAAAGCTATCGGAAATTTATCATCTTCATATTATTAATAAACATCTTTAGCGGAACGGTTTCAATTTCCGCCCAAACCCGCAAAACACCCGCCAAGAAAGCTTCAACTCCGGCCAAACAACCGACCGGACAGGGCGGAGATAATCAGTATAAAACCTGTAACGGCGGTTGGAGCGGAATCGTTACATACAAAAAAATCCTCAGATACTCAAAAGATTTCGGCGTGCAAAAACAGGTCGGCAAAGGTACGACACATAATAAACTTTCGCACGATTACACATATAC
Source organism: Pyrinomonadaceae bacterium (assembly GCA_041940665.1). Lineage (GTDB taxonomy): Bacteria > Acidobacteriota > Blastocatellia > Pyrinomonadales > Pyrinomonadaceae > Aridibacter. Next base: position 6,695 of record JBGTRS010000111.1, read on the forward strand.
GGGTCGAGTCGTTGTGGACGGCTCGAAAGGCGTAAATATCTTAAAAGCAAAAGGACAGGTTTCGCTCAGAGACATACGCAAGGACTGGCGGCTGACCGAACAGAAAGACACCTGCTTTTACGACGGCAAAAAAGAAGCCGTCAGGCAATGGACGGAAAAAGAAGAAAGCGATATGACCAACGCTTTCGGCGAGGGCGACGCGGGTTTTTCGATGCGGGTCAATCAATTTGACGGAACTTATTATTTCAGTTTTTCGCTTCCCCAAGCAGACGGAACAAACGACCGCGAGTATAAAAAAACGGCGGGCGGTTGGTGCAGTGCGAAGTTTAACGAACCTGAAGCCAGAACAACCAAAGACCCCGTAAAAATTAACGGCGGCGGAACACAGATCGAAGCCAAAATTGACCCGAATCGTCCCGATGTGCTTTCCGGCTCGAAAACCTGGGAAGAAGACACGGAGCAAGATTATTTGAAATATGTCTATACGGTTTCGTGGAGTTTCAAACGCTGTCCCGCTCCGGTCGAAGTGACCGATGTCCGTTTTGATGAACATCCTGTCGGAAACGTCAACGAATGGAAGGAGATCGAAGACGGAACCGACACGATCGACGGCAATATCGTCCGCATCCGGGCAACAGTAACGAATTTTTCCGGCGAAACGAAATTTCCGGCCGTAAAATTCAGCGAACTCGTCGAAAACTGGATTCTGCCCGACGGCGAAAAAAACCTGCGGCTCGAGGCGGGCGAATCCCGCGAGATCGAACTCGAATGGGACACGAGCGGTTACGCCTGGAAGGGCAAAGGCTGGGATGCGGAATCGAACCGACGCATCAAGGTCGAGGCGCTAGATGAAAACCGCACTTCGCAACTGACCAAAACGGTGATCGTCAGCCCGCGTCCCGTCATTCTGGTTCACGGACTTTGGTCAAACGCCGCGGCGTGGACGGGCTACGATAAGTTTTTTGAAGAAGGTCATAGTGCTTACTGGAAATCTTACGCCGTCGGTGCCGATCCGAATGTTGCCAAGATGAACACGGGCGAACGCTTCGGCAATACAACGCAGACATACCGCATCAGCTGGAACGCCCGCGAACTCGATAAACAGATTGATTTTGTCCGTAAAGACTTGAACGCCTGGCACGTGGATATTGTTGCCCATTCGATGGGCGGGCTTATCTCGCGATATTATATTGCCGACCTGATGCCGAACAATCCGCTCGGTCGCAAACCGGTCGTCACTCGTCTTTTAATGCTCGGCACGCCGAATCAGGGCAGTCCCTGTGCGAATCTGATGTATGCCGCCTATTCCGCCAAAGGTCATAAGATCTGGGCTTTGTGGGAACTTCGTCCCGCCTTTCTCGAAGGCTTTAATCAACGCTTCCGGGATCGTCGCGGCGTGCGTTTTTCCGCTCTTGCCGGCAAAGCGATTCCGGCCACCTGCCAGACACCGCTTCGGGGTGACGGCGTGGTTTCGATCGGTTCGGCAAGATGGATGGTCAAAGACTGGAAATATTCAAATTCGCTCGCCCATACCGACTTAACAAGCCGCACGGATTTCGGGACATTCGTCTTCCCGCGTCTTTCCATCGGCCCCCGCGGCAATCACGACCCCGAAATTCCGACCGCCGGAATTTATCCACAGCAAGACAAATCTTTTGCTGATGCGGGCGATTCGCTCGAAAGACCAAATGAGCGGTATGGACTTAATTCCTATTTTCAAAAGGCGTCTTTCAAACACGGCAACAATAAAAAAGACGACGGCGAAGAAATGGGCGATGTTCGGATCGAAGGTTTAGCTTTTGCCGAACAGATTGAGCTTAAAGCGAACCAAACGGCGGAAATCGCCATTCCCGTTTCTGGAGGCTCACGGGCATCGGTTGTTTTCGTCGCTCCGGCAAACGTTTCGGCGACCTTGTTTGACGAAACGGGCAACATTATCGGCAAAAGCTCGGCGGACACGGCCGATGCCAGACAGATGTTCCGCACGATCACGGTCGAAAAACTGTTCAAAAAAGGAGTTTGGAAATTAAAACTCGAAAACCGTTCCGCTTT
>JBGTRS010000111.1:8756-11246 GCA_041940665.1 Pyrinomonadaceae bacterium
TTAGAAACCAATGTTTTTACCGCCGCCTTTACCGACCAAAATCCGCTCGCGTTTTCCGTTTCCGCCGGAAAACCGAACGCGGCGGGACAAATTTATTTGCAGGCAAAATTAACCGATAACGGTTTGCCCGTAAAAGATGCGAAGATCACCGCTCTCTTAAATGATGTGAATGAGATCGCCTTTTACGACGACGGCAAGAACGGCGACGGTGCGGCGGGCGACGGAATTTACGGTGCCAAACTTGAAAAACTCGGCGACGGCGATTATCTGATCGAAGCCCGGGCCGAAACAAACGCTCAAACATTATTTACGGCAGAAACTTTAATTATCGGCAACGAAACAAAAACGGCCGATATAAAAAGACCGAAAAATTGATAAAAAAACTCACTCTATGAAATAAGGAGAAAAATACTATGTTAAAAGTTCAGAATCTTTTGTTATCCGCTTTAATAACCGTCTCATTGACAATTTCCTCGATGGCTCAAATCGATCAGGCACCGATCAAACCCGTCTATCTTCAGGTTGATGACCGAACCGATCACATCAATGTTGCGGGCAATGAAATGCCCCTCATACCGTCGTTTCCGAATGTTTCGAAAAAGGCGGGATATATTCGCGGTTACGTCAAAAATCCGCTCGGCGACCCGCTTAAAGGGGCAAAACTCGGTCTGAAATCGGCCCGCCTTTACGATTCATATATTGCCGCGTCGGCCGAAACCGATGCCAACGGTTTTTATGAGATTAAAATTCCGACCGGCGGAGCAAGATTCGATTATGCCGGGCTCGTCCGCCAGATCGGACGCGGACAAACAGCGGCGGTCGGGCTTCACCCGGCGGACGGCGATCTAAACGAAAGCTATCCGGCGGCAAGCGGCGGAGTCGAAAATTTCGTCGCTTTTCCCTACGGGATCGGTGATGCGAACGGAGCTAAACAAAATGCGAGATACCGCGGCAATTATTACGGCGGAAGTTTTCTGCTCAGATATTTTATCGCCCCGCCCGGACAAAACCCGAACGACTTTGCCCGGATGGTGGCCGCCGGTTCCGAACTTATCGTGACGCTTGTGCCGGTTGAAGTCGTCGCCGACGGAAAACAAAATGTGCGGGCTTTTGAGATTCGTAAAAAGGTCGAGGAAAGTTCGCTCGGAGAATTCTATATTTGTAATGTGCCAACCGGTGAATACAAGATCACGGTGATGCAGTCAAACGGTAAGCCTCTGCGTTTGAAGCAGAAAAATCCGACCAATTCACTTTTCGGTCTTGATTCGCCGGAGATGACGGGAACCGCGTCGCTGATCTTTAACCCGATCTCGTCCGATCCCAAAACGGCCGTTGCTTCCCGCGGAAATTGGGCAGATCTGGAAATCATCGTCGAACGCCCGTAATTACAGAAAATTATTTTTCAAAGGAGATAAATATGCAGACAGTTCTAACCCGACAAACATTAAGCGAAGCGAATCCGGAGATAACAGCGAAGACCGGAATCGGTTTAAAATTTCTGGCAGTGTTTTTCGCTCTGCGGATCGTTTCAGGAGAACTGCACGAACAAGCTCACATCACGGTCGGCAGAATCGTCTGCGGCGAATACGGCGTCAGAGATTTCAGCGTCTGGCAAACGGCGGAAAATTGTGCCGAACCCGCACTGGCGATCTTAGCCTCCTGTGCCGGGCCGCTTTTTACATATCTGCTTGTCTGGTCGGGAGTTTATCTGCTGGCGACGGCCCAGACCGACCGATACAGATCGCTCGGTTTTTCCATAATTTTCGCCCCGCTGCCGTTCGCCCGCATATTTACCGCTTTGATCGGCGGCGGCGATGAAAAGGTTATATTTAAATATTTTCTCAATGATCATATCAGTTTGTTTTCGGTAAAAGTTCTGGCCGCCGTCTTTGTAACGGCAATCTGTCTGCCGCCGATCTTATACGCCGGACGAAAATTCAATCATCGCCGCCGCTGGCTCTACATCACCGGTTTTTGTGTTCTGCCGCTCATCGTTTTAAGCGGTTATCAACCGATCTTTAACCGTTTACTGGAAAACGGATTTTTAGCCGACTATTCGATCTTGGGAACGCAAACACTGCTATTGATTCATTTTGCCGTGATGACGATGATCTTGATTTTTTTCGGCAAATATCTGCTGACAATAAAAGTCCTCAAGAATAATGCCGAATTCGGTAAATAAGGACGGATCGCTTCCTGAACAGTTAGCCAAAACAAAAAACCGTAAAGGTTCAGACGATAAAAATAATCTATCGCCTGAACCTTTTTTCATTCTTTCTTCGCGTTACATTTTGAGAGATTTCGTCAAACATTTTGTCGGAACAAAAGCATTTTTTTAAGGAGAAATTTTTATGATGAGAAAGTCTTTATTTGTATTATTTTCGCTGTTTCCAGCAGAGATTATATAAATTTCTTTGCTCTCGCGAATCATTTCGCATTTTGAGAGGGCATAGAGTTTTTCTTCGACTTTGCCAAAATTCTTGGCCCAGG
>JBGTRS010000112.1:0-11133 GCA_041940665.1 Pyrinomonadaceae bacterium
CGATCTGCAAAAAGGCCTGGCGGATTCGATGTATTTTAATTTAAGCAAGATAAAAGGACTAAAAATTACACCGACCTCGGATATTCAAAAATTTTCAGATAAAAAACTTGATGCGGTTTCGATCGGAAAGCAGTTTTCGTCGGATTTCGTGTTGGAGGGAAGTTACCGGTATGAAGGCGACCGCTCCGTCCGTGTGAATACAAGACTTCTGGATGTCAAAAACGAACAGACTTTATTAAACGAGACAATTACGGTAAAAGCCGACAGCAAAATCAAAACTGAAAATATCATTTCACTGCGAATTGCCGCAAAAATCTATGAAAAATTGGCGGAAACAAAAGACCGGGAATATATAAAAACTCAAAATATCAGCGACGAGGCAAAAAAATTATACTTAAAAGGACAGGAAATTCTGCTTAATTTTGATTTTGACCGGAAAAAGGAAGGTGTTGAGACATTTGAAAAAATGACGAAACTCGAACCGAACTGGGCAAAAGGTTATGCCAAAGTGGCCGAGGCTCTGGTTTATCTGCACGGCGGTTTTCCGGATTGGGAACTGGTCAAACAGAACGCGGAAAAGGCTCTGAGTTTGGATCAAGATCAGCCCGAAGCACATCTTGCACTCGGTTGGTATCATCAGGCGAAATTCGATTGGGCCAACGCCGAAAAGGCTTTTCTAAAGGCCATCGAATTAGATCCGGAGTATTCGGTCGCCTATAACGAGTACGGACTCGTTCTGGATGTGCAAAGAAAATTTTCCGAGGCGGAGAAAAAGTTTCAAAAAGCCATCGAATTAAAACCGTTCGATCCGTTTTATCTGACATCGCAATGCAATCATTTTTTCTACGACAAAAAATTCGATCTGGCGATAAAAAGTTGTAATCAGGCGTTGGACATAGACCCGGAATTCAGCCTGCCCGAAAAATCCCTGTTCTGGATATATATTTATCTCCAGGAATATGAATCCGCCTTTAACGTCGGTGCGGGTAAAAACGATCCGGAAAATGTCGAATCGGTACGACTGCTCAAATCAGCAAATTCCGATGTGTTCTGGAAGAAAAGAATCGGGGAGCGGCTGAATGACAAGGAAAGAAGATACAGTCCGGCGGCCATCGCTTATTTTTATGCACAACTACAAGATGAAGAAAACACACTCAAATACCTAGAAGAGATGGCAGAGGTCGTCCCCTATGACATAAACCGGGTAAATCCCGATCCGGCATATGATTTTCTTCGCAAGGAACCGCGGTTTGTTGCCCTTTTGAAAAAATTCAATCTCGCAAGTTAGGATTAATTTTGATAAATTCCGTCTTTGGCATTTTTGCGGATTTCGCGGACTTCGTTGAACATCCGCAGACTGTCGCGGATAATGCTGACCTTGGTGCGGTCATCGTTGTTCCAACGCACCGGAATTTCTTTAAGGCGTAATCCGGCGTGATGGGCGACGTATAAAAATTCGACATCAAAACCGAATCTTTCGATCTGCATCACGTCAAGAAGCGGCCGGAATTTTTCCATTCTAAACGCCTTAAAACCGCATTGCGTATCCCAGAACGGTAAGCCCGTCAAGGTTCTAACAAACAGATTAAAAACTTTGCCGCCCTGTTCACGCCGCCACGGCTGACGTTCGCCGATCAGAGTTCGGTCCAAAGCCCGGGAGCCGAATGTGACGTCGAAATCGCCATTTTTGATCGGTTCGACGAGTTTCGGCAATTCTTCGATCGGGGTGGAAAGATCGGCATCCGAAAAAAGTGCGATCTTACCCTTTGCCGCTTCCAAACCGGTTTTGACGGCAAAACCTTTGCCGCGATTTTCATCATAGCGGATAGCTTTTGCATCGAGTTCCGCGTATTCGGCGAAAACCGTTTCGGCAACTTCGGTCGTTTTATCGTTTGAACCGTCATCAACGACGATGATTTCGGCGGAAAGATTTTCCTTTTTGACATAATCCAGGATCTTCCGAAGCGAATCGCCGATTCTCCTCTGTTCGTTGTATGCGGGAATGATGATGGAGAGTTCTTTGCTCATATTAAATTGGAGATATGTTAAATGTTTGCTCAAATTTTGTAAATCGAATCAAACAAACAGTTGCGTTTTTTTGGCGATAAAGACACTCAGATATGATAGAATTTTAGACCGGTATAAAAATAATGAAATATAAATTTATAATTCTGGCAATAATTTTGATCGCGATCGGGGCGGTTGCCGGTGGTATTTTCGGCAGATTGCCCGAAAGATCGGCGGAGAAAAAAGGGCTTTCAAATGAAAGAATTTCCGAAGATTTCAGCGAGGCGATCGAACTGATCGATAAAAATTACGTTTCGAAGATCGAGCGTGAAAAGATTCTGGATTCTTCGATTCAGTCAATGCTCTGGACGCTCGACCCGCATTCTTCGTTTTTTACCCGCGACGAATTCCGTAAACTTTATGAAGAGCAACAATCGCAGTTTTACGGTATCGGCGTTTCTATCTTGAGGCATCGGGACGGCGTGTATGTTCAATCGGTGATCCCGAACACGCCCGCCGATAAAGCCGGCATCCGTTTCGGCGATAAATTCGTCGAGATTGAAGGTAAAGATGCGACCGATTATTCCAGTCCGGATGTTTCCAATAACGTCCGCGGCGAACAAGGCACGAAGGTCAATATCAAAGTTGCGAGAGCCGGCGTCGAAGAACCGATCGCTTTTACGATCACCCGCGGCGGCGTGCCACTTCCATCGATCCGCAATTATTTTATGCTCAAAGATAATGTCGGCTATGTCGGGCTGTCCGGCGGTTTTCAGGAAACGACCGCTCAGGAACTCGATCAGGCGGTTGCCGATCTGAAAAAACAGGGAATGCAGAAACTCATTCTCGATCTTCGCGGAAATCCCGGCGGTCTTTTGCCGCAGGCGATCGAAGTGACGAGCCGCTTTATTGATCAGGGACAGACGGTCGTTTCGGTCAAAGGCCGTGTCAAAGACAACCAGTTCAGAGAATTGCGGGCAATCGGCGGAACGGTTTATGATTTTCCGCTGGTCGTGATGATCAACGGCGGTTCGGCGTCGGCGTCGGAAATCGTCGCCGGTGCAGTTCAGGATTACGGCCGCGGTCTGGTTGTCGGGAGCGACAGTTTCGGCAAAGGCCTGGTGCAGAAAATCTATCCCCTGCCGTACGGAACGGGGTTGACTCTGACGACCGCCAGATATTACACGCCTTACGGTCGTTCTTTGCAGAGAGATTATTCGAGCGGTTCGATCTATGAGTATTACACCCACGCCAGTGCCGTAGAAGATGAAGAAAGTATTGAAGAAGAGGCGGATGAACAGCCGAAACCGAAAGGCGAGCCGATCAAAACGGCGGGCGGCCGGATTTTCTACGGCGGACGCGGCATCGAACCCGACTTGAAAGCCCCGAGTCTGGCCTTTACTCCGCTTCGGGCGAGAATCAACGAGGCGACATTTTTCTTCGTCCGTGAATTGGTTGCCGGCGAAATCAAAGGATTTGAATCATTTAAAGCCGATAAGCAAACCTATTCGCTCAATATAAAACCGGATGAACTCCAGATCAGCGAGGAACTGCTCAATAAATTTATCGCTTTTACGATTGCCGATGAACAAAACGGTTTGACGGAAGAAAATATCAGAAGCCAGGTAAAATACACGAAAGCGAGAATCCGCGAACAGATCGCCACGGCGACGCATTCGGGCGAAGCCGGACAGCAGGTTTTTCTTGAAAACGATCCGCAGGTTTTGAAAGCCATTGATGCTTTTCCCGAAGCGGAAAAACTGATCGAAACGATCATGGCGAAAAAATGAGTAGTGAATAGTAAATGGTAAATAGTCCGAATACAGATTTTATTTTCAGTTAATTAAAATCTTGTCGTAACTTGAACTATTTATGTTCGACTACATTGGTGGGAAAAAATGAGTGAAGAAAAAAAAGGAATCAATCTAGTTCAAATAATCTGTATCGCCATCGGTGTTGCCGTCGGAATGATCTTTGTCCAGTTTGTTTTGGGGATCGGCGGAGCGATCGGCGGCGGACTCGGCGGCGGACTCGGTGCCGCCTTGGGTTTAGGACTCTACGCATTGGTCGGCAAACTCAAAGGTGCATAAATTTTACCAATCTCCCGCATAATTTAATTTCTCGTCCGAATATTTCTCTAAAAAAGCATATCTGACTTTGATAATCTGCCGGATATGTATGTAATCATGGGCGAGCCAATTATTGAGGAATAATTTTGCCGGCATCGCCCCCAAATTCGGATGCTGATGTGTGTTTTCCCAATTCGGATTTTCCAGAGATTTGAGCCATTCAACCGATCTTTCTCTTTCAATGATGAAATCTCTTAACTTTTCTGCATAATCCTGCTCCAGATACTTCCGCTCCGAAACCCAACCGACCGGATCGATCGGCGAAAGGGGAAGTTCGGGGTTTTCCAGACTGTGCCGGACTCTCGCCCGAAAGTCCTCGCGTTCTTCGTCGTATAAATGACAGATAATTTCCAGCAGACACCATTTGTCGGGTTCGGGTTTCCATAAAAATTCTTCTTCTTCCGTATATCCTTCCAGAAGATTTCGGAAAACGTCCTTGTGGCGGGAGAGTTCTCTGATAATTTTGTAACTGTCAATCATTGTTTTAATCCTTATTTAAATGAGCAATTATGCAAAAATAAATTTAAATCAATATGTCGAGTCAGTAGCCCGACCGTCAGGGAGTGGCTGATGTATTCAATAACCTTGAAGATTTTAGTCAATTTTTAAGTTTATCGATTACAAAGCCCTTCCTCACGATCGGGCTACTGACATCAATTTTCATTTAAAAAAATATATCAAACGATATTGCTCAAAAAAATCAAAAAACATAAAATTTCAAAAAATGAACGGATTGCAGATTATAGATTTAAAAGAAGCCTCATTTATGGACAAGGTTTTGCGGCGGGAACCGCGGGAGAACGCCTTTGTCGAAATAAACAACCTGCTCGCCTGTGTTCCGATCTTCAAACTCGACCGCGAAGGGATTGATCAAAGTCTGAAAAAATACGGTGTTTCGCACGCGAAGGCCCGTTCGAGGCTTTTGAATTTTTATTCGATCATTATGAAATATTTTCTGCTCGATTCAAAGCTGGACGCTTCGGAACTCGAAAGACTTCATCATCTCAAATATATCCTCACGCTCGAAGACCGCGAGATCGGTTCGGTTCATAAAAATCTCGTTCAGCCGATCTTTAGAACCTACATTCGCAACGCGATTTCCGACGGGAAATTGACCGTCGAAGAAAAAGAACGACTCCAAAACTTTGCCGAAAGGCTTTATATACCGAAAGAATTTGCCAAACAATTATACACAGATGAAGCAAGCCGATTTCTTCATTCAGTTTTAAATACATCGCTTTCTGACGGAATGCTTTCGGACGGCGAAGAAGCGGAGTTAAAAAGAATTGCGGATAATTTGCAGGTCGAACTGAAATTTTCAGAAAACGCCCGGAAAAATCTCGAAAGATGCCGTTATCTCTGGAAACTTTACACGGGAGATTTGCCGCGTGTCGAGACTCCGATTCAACTCAGAAAAGGCGAACGATGTGCGGTTTTCGTCAACGCCGGACATTATGACGTCAGCAATCCGCGGATTCCCGTAAAATACAGCGGTTATAATCAGCGGCAGAAAAAAAACGATTTCGTTTTTAATTCGGGCGTTTTCAGAAAAGATAAAATGACGAACAAAGTCATCAGGTTTTTAGATCAGGGAAATCTTTACTTTACCGACCGCAGACTTTTATTCAGCGGCCCGAACGGCCGGAACTATTTTCTCTACACAAACCTGATGGGCGGAACTTTTTATCAGAACGGACTTCTCATCGAACAAAAAAGAGGCCGCGATCAATTTTTCAAATTCAAATCCGATAAAATGCACGAGATCAAACTCATCTTCGATTCGTTGATGACAAAAAGCCGCCAGTGAATAAAAAAAATGGGAATGGCGAAGCTAAGTTAGATATTAGACGAATCGTTTGACTATTGTTAAGATTCATTTGTTTTTATAATCCGTTAGAAAAAAGGAAGGAAAAATCATTTTGCGTGTAGCTGTTTTATCATCGGAAGCGGTTCCGTATTCAAAAACGGGCGGATTGGCGGATGTTTCGGGAGCTTTGCCGAAAGCCTTGCGGCAGGTCGGAGTTGATTCGTTTTTGATCACGCCCTGCTATCTGCAGACGAAGGGCGAATATCTCTGGGATGTGGCGGTGGATGATCTGTGGGTCAATTGGCGTGGGCAAGGATACAAGGCCAAGGTTTTTTATTCGGAGGCAAACGGTTCGCCGACCTTTCTGATCGATGCACCGGAATTTTTTCACCGCGATTCGATCTATGGTTACCGGGAAGATTATGAACGGTTCGCGTTTTTTAATCAGGCGGCGTTAAATTTGATGAAACGGCTTGGCGAACCGCCCGACATCGTTCACTTAAACGACTGGCACTGCGGTTTTGCGGCGGCGAAGATCGCTCATCTCAGGTTTTGGGATGCATACTGGCGGCGGACACGGACGGTTTTTTCGATTCATAATCTCGCCTATCAGGGCGGTTTCGGGGCGGGCGAACTCTGGGATCTGGGTTTCGGAAGCCGGTTTGAACAAGACCATTTTGCGTTTGAAGGTTACGCATCCGCTTTAAAAGCCGGTTTGAGTGCGTCCGATATGCTCTCGACCGTTTCGGGCAGATACGGCTACGAAATTCAGCAATCGGAGAACGGCTACGGACTCGATTGGCTTCTGCGGATGCGGAGCAACCGCCTCATCGGTATCACCAACGGCGTTGATTACGAGGTCTGGAATCCGGCGACCGATAAAAATTTGGCGGCAAATTACAATTATCAGGATTTGAGCGGCAAAGCCGAATGCAAACGGGCTCTGCTCAAAGATTTTATGCTGCCGGTTGATCCGGAACGTCCCGTTTTTGCGATCGTGACTCGTTTAACTTCGCAGAAGGGAATCGAACTCATTCAGCAAACCGCCGGAGAAATTCTGAATGCGGGAGCCTATTTTATCGCTCTCGGTTCGGGCGATAAAACATACGAAAATTTCCTCCAGCAAATGAGAAATTACGCTCCCGATCAGGTCGGCGTCTATATCGGCTACAACGAAGACCTCGCCCACCGGATCGAAGCCGGAGCGGATATTTTTCTGATGCCCTCGCGGTTCGAGCCGTGCGGTTTGAATCAAATGTATTCCCTGCGTTACGGAACCGTTCCGATCGTCCGGGCGGTCGGCGGACTCGATGATACGATCCAAAACTTCGACCGCGTCAACGGCAAAGGCAACGGTTTCAAATTCAATGAATTCAGAGCCGATAAATTCCTTGAAAAAATCTACGAAGCGGTCTTTACCTTTGCCGAACCAGATGCGTGGCGGCGTCTCCAGTACAACGGTATGACCGAAGACAATTCGTGGGAAAATGCCGCCCGCAAATATGTTTCGCTTTATAATCTGACCTTACGGAGTTGATTTTTTAGGTTTCTTTTAAGATTTTCAAGTATTTGTCCGTAAAATCAACTTTTAATTCCACCCAGAGAGGCAGGTGGTCGGACATCTGCCAGGTCCGCCAATTATCCGTAAAATATTTCTTTTTTTCATTATCGGTTTCGCCCCAAATCAATTTATCTTTTTTGTTGCGGTTATTTCGATTGGTGGCCATATTATAATAAATTTCAAACTCGCCCGGCTGAAAAACCGTTTCGTAAAAATTAAAAATGCCGGCATTGTTTTTGCTGTTGCCTAATTCCAACTCACCTTGTCTTTGCAAAAATGCGATCTGGTCATAATATTTATCCTGTTTCATATTGGTCGGAAGTTCCTTTTTTGTAATATCGCTGGGCAGAACAAATTTGTGCTTTCTGAGAGCTTTCATCGTTCGGTCCTGCGGTGAAACGATATTCATATCGCCCAAGAGGATATAGTTCTCCTCTTCATTTTTTTTTCGTTCTTTGGCCGCTCTTTCGGCGAGAAATCCGGCGACATAATCAATTTCACGGATCCGCCTTTCATAACCTTCCTTGTCATCGTCGCCGAAAAAGAGGTGAACCGAACAGAGATTAAACTTCAGCCAGCCGGTTTGAAATTTAACCAAATACGGAGTGCGGTTGAATTGTTCGACACCTTTCAGGACGATTTCACTGGCGATATTTTGAAAATAGACTTTATTCTGGTCATAGACAAAAACCATTCTTTCTCCATTGCCTGAAACATCGGTGGCCATAAATTTCCAGGACGGTCCGAGAATTCTCATCAACTGGTTAAATTCCGCTAAATCCTCATTTATTTCCTGGAGTGCGACAATATCGAAAGCGGAGATAATTTCGGCAATATAAAAAAGCGATTCGGTCAGACGCGGACTCGGATTAAATCCTTTTTTACCGAAGTCCCGCAAATTCCAGGTTGCCAGTAAAAGGGTGTCTTTGACGGTTCGCAAAGGTATTTCTCTGGCGAGTTGTCGTCGAAGTTTTAAGATATTATCAATGATTCGCGGCCGGTCTTCTTTTTTTACAAGTGTCCGCACTGCTGAATTATAGTAGAGGGGCAGATTCGTGTTTTTTAACAGATAATACATCGGCATAAAGTTTTTTCTCCTTTTGTTGTTTTCTCATAAATGAAAACTTTGGCCGGCTGATTTTTTTTCATTTTTATTGATCTATAAAAACCCCGCAGGCTGTTTTTTGAATGTTTCCGAATGCTAGAACCGGATCGGTGAAATTCATTTTCCGGTGTCTGCAATCGGCCTTCTGTTCAAATGCCAATGCGTAAAGTGAAAATTAATCAGCCCGCTAAAAAAAAACTACCAAAGTTTTCATATATATATGGCAAAAATTTCGGATTTATTACAAGAAAAATTTTAGATCACTGACGGAAAAAAGATTTGAAAAAATTTGAAGATAAAAAATGGATGTGGTAAAAGTATCTTGATTATAAATCCGACATTTTTTCCCCTGAACAATGAAAAAACATCCAGATCTCTCCAAAGAAGAATTCGAGGCACTTCTGTATTGGTTTTCCGACGATCGAGAAGAGGCCGGACGGGAATACGAACAGATTCGTGAGGGTTTGGTCCGTTTTTTTCGTTTTCGGGGTTGCGGTGATTCGCTGACTCTCGCCGATGAAACGATAAATCGCGTTGCCAAAAGACTGGATACACTGGAAGTTTCCCAAAATAAAAACAAACTCACGATTTTTCACGGATTTGCAAATTTTATCTTCAAAGAATATCTGCGGGACGAATCGAAAAAAGAAATTCATTCGACCTTCGACTTTTTTTTATCGGCGGAAAAAACAGAGGAGGAAATCGAGTCGGAAAAGTCAAAAGAAAGAGAACTCGGAAGTCTGGAAAAATGTCTGCAAACATTGAATGAAAAAGAAAGAAAACTTTTGACCGATTATTTTGGCGGACAAAATAATGTAAAGATAGTCCAACGAAGGAATATGGCGGAATATCTCGGCATTTCGCCGAACGCCCTGCATGTCAGAATTTTCCGCATAAAGGAAAGATTGATCAAATGTATGAAACACAGCGAAGGTAAAAAAAATCTGTAAGGTTTTTAAAGTTTTGTCATTATAGGTTGGGAGAGTGAAAATTCTTTACAAAAAATTCTGATAAAAAGGGGATTAAAAAAAATGAAACAATATCTTTTAGGAAATCTTACCGACCAGGAGACTCTGGAATTAGAACTCAGGATAATTGCCGATAAGGAATTGGAAGAAAGTTTGATCGTTGCCGAAGAAAGCCTCATCGAAGAGTTTCTCGATGGGGAACTCACCGAAGAAGAAAAAGAATTGTTTCATAAAAATTTCCTCATTTCCGAGGAAAGAATTTTGCAGGTCAAAACGATCGCTCAACTAAAAAGGTATGCCCGCGATTTTAAAGAAGATACCTATATTGACGAAACCAGGTCTGAGACGGAAAAAAACTTTTTTCTGAAATTGTTGGATTTGCTCAAATTAAAACCCGCTCTGGCCATGTATTCATTCGTGTTTTTAGCGTTGATTGCCGGAATTTTCGGGTTTTACTATTTCAGCCAAACAAACGGTTTGACGGATTTGGAAAGAGAATATGTTGAATTGAATCAAAAAGATTTCAAGGATTTGTCAAAGTTCGACGAGTTTTCCAGAATCGTTCTGGCCGGCGGGCAAACGAGAAGTTCCGAAATTACCAACGAACTGATCAAACGGAAGATGTCGGAGAAAGTTTTATTTAATCTGGCTTTGCCGGCCGGAAAAAATGAAAACGAAAAATGGACGGTTGAACTCATAAAAAACAACCGAACGGCTTTTACCCAGACGGAAATTCCGGCCTATCAAAATGAATTCGGTTCGGAACTGAGATTCGTTCTGCCCGCAAAAATTCTGGAGTTGGGAAAATATGAATTGATCGCCAAATCCGAAAACGAAAGTGAAAAAAGGGTTTTCTATTCATTTTCGGTAAGATAAGCCGAACAGAAAATAAGCTCCGAAAGACAGAAAAATAATAAAAATCGAGACCAGATATTTTTGATAATCAAAACTTTGCTCAAAGCCGGGTTTGGTTTCAAAATCACCCTGCATCGTAAAGGAAGCCCAGTAATAAGGCGACTTGTATTCAGGGTTTTCAAACATTTTGATCTTTGCTTTGTGCAAAGCCTGCGATGAGGTTAAATTTTCATTTTTGAGGATTTCGTAAAAATTTTCCATCAAAACTTTTGTCGCCTGATCATCCACCTTCCAGTTGCTTGCCACGACTGTTTTCGCCCCGACCTGCAGAAATCCGTTGCTCAAACTCATCAAGCCCTCGCCTTTGATCTCCTCGCCCAGCCCCGTGTCGCAGGCACTTAAAACGACCATATCCGCAGAAAGTTTCAAGCGATAAATATCTTCAAGCCAGACAAAACCGTTTTGTCTTTTGCCCTGGTCATCAAATTGCGAGAAAACCAAACCCGAAAGTTGCGGAACCTTTTCATTGAAAATTCCGTGGGTGGTCAGATGTAGGATTTTATAAATTCGGTGGTTTTCATTCAAAAAACTGTTTCTGTTGGCCGCAAAGCCTGAAACTACTTTCGTTTTTTGTTGATTGAAATTCAAAACTATCGAATTTGATTCTTGTTCGGAGGCTCGCAGACGACTAAAGTTTCCGG
>JBGTRS010000113.1:0-11106 GCA_041940665.1 Pyrinomonadaceae bacterium
CGGCGATCTTTTCAGAAGAATAATCAAAGGTGATCCGACGCTTGAAAGAATTATCAAAATCCCGAAAACCGAACAGCCGACCGTCGAGGAAATACCGGTCGTCCGCCACCGTTCGACCTTCGGCGTGGTCGAGATAACGAGAGGCTGTGGACGCGGTTGTCAGTTCTGCTCGCCGGCGACGAAGGTCGGCCGAAGTTTTCCGATGGAGCATATCCTTGCCAATGCCCGGATAAATGCTCAGGAAGGTGCAACGGAAGTGATGCTTGCTTCCGAAGATATGTTTCTGTATGAACAATTTCCGAATTTTACGCCGAACACCGAAGCCCTGATAAAGCTTTTCAAGTCCGTAAAGGCTGTAGCAGGTATCGAAACTTTGCAAACGTCGCATATCACGATGGCTCCGGTTGTCCGTCATCCCGGTCTGATCGAGCGTCTTTCGCCCTATGTCGTGCCGTATTCGCATCTGACTCATGAAGATTCGACCGACCCGAACAAATGCGTCGTTGACCCGATCATCGGTTTGGAAACGGGAAGCCCGAGACTTTTCAATAAATATATGAAAGGCAAGGCTTATCCGTATAAAGCGTATCAATGGCGGGATGTCGTATTAAAAGGAATGGAAGAACTCAACAAGCACAACTGGTATCCGTTCTGCACATTCATCATCGGTCTCCCGGACGAAACCGACGAAGATACAAAAGCTTCGCTCGATCTGCTGTATGATCTGCGGGATGCCAAAGGAATGTTCGTACCGACCTGGTTCGTGCCGCTCGAAAATACACGGATGCAGAAGGATGACAGCGTCAAACTCATTGAAATGACCGATCTGCAATGGGAATTTTTCTTTACCTGCTGGAAATATAATCTCGAATTTTACGGCGGAGCCCATTCGCGTTGGAAATGGACGGCCGGTGTGCCGATTTATTACAAAATGCTCGGTAAAAAGCTTTTCGGCGACGGCATCAAAAAACCGCTCTGGCGTTTTGCCGGTGTTCCCGAAAGGTTCTTGCGAAAAGATCTCTATCTTGATTTTACGGGTTATAAACGCAAAAAGGATTTGATGGAAACGGACATCGGCGAGATCGTTCCCGGATTTGAAACGGTCAAAAATCTGAATATGGTGGATGCCGGCAGTTTGAACAAAGCCAAACAAACCGTTTTGTCCGAACAGTAAACTATAAATTGCAAAAATTTAGACTGGATAAAATAAATTTGGATATAAAGACCAAGTTTGGATTTATAAAATGCTTTCTGCCATAATTTTATTTATGGCCAAGCCGAAATTTATCGAAGATCAGGAAAGACTCAGAAAACTTGCTCCGGTTGCTGAAGCTCAAATAAAACATCACGTCTTTGTATGCGGCGGAAAATCCTGTTCGAAGGTCGGGGCTTCGGAAGTAAAAGAAGCATTCGTCAAAGAATTGGAATCACGAAATTTGCGTTACGGCAAAGAATCGAAAGGACGAAATCCCGAAGGGTCGATTCTTTTGACCGATTGCGGATCGGTCGGTTTTTGTTCTATCGGAACAGCCGTAATTGTCTATCCCGAAGGCATCTGGTATGCACAGGTCAGGGCAGAAGATGTGCCTGAAATTATCGAAAAACATCTTCTCGGCGGGGAAGTCGTTGATCGTCTGGCTTTGAAAAGGTTTGAATAGGTGACAGGTAATTAGTCATTCTTCATTCGTTTTTGGATTTTAACCAATTACCAATTACCTGTTACTAACCGAACTATCCCGCATTATCCAGTCTTGTAAATTGTGAAGCTGTCTCGAAACCGTCGCGAAATTTAGCCTGAAAATCAAATTGCTCACGATTTGCATTTCCATTTATTGAAGAACCGTTTGGTAAAGCTGAAAGTCCTTCGTCAAAAATATCGAGAACAAGTTCGCTGATCGAATTTACGCTTCCCTGATCGTTGTGGTCGAAGTTTCCGTTAATGAGACTCTCGATCTGTGCTTGAATGTTTCCGCGTCCTTTACTTTCAAAGTATTTCGCACCGTTTTCAATAAAATGTTTGAAAATTTCATTCGTAATGCCGCCCGCAATTTTTCCGCCGACGCTCGGAATCATTGCAAAGGCAAGACCCGTGTAAAAACTTACAACCTGCTTGCGTTGGGCATTGTCTTTATTGACCGATTCCTGAGCAAACCCGGTCGCATCCAGAACGCTTCCCAAAACTTCGCCGAGCATCTGGGCATATTGCGTCGGTTCCAGTCCATTATGACTTCTGACGAAATCATCGAACGCTCCCTGATTCCGATTGGCCAATGAATCGTTATTAAGATCGGTAATCCCGTCATTTAAAAGTTTGAACAGGGACGCGGAGAGTTCTTCAAACTTTTCCCCCGGCGGCGTTGATAAAAGAGTAAGTTGAAAGAATCTTTCCAGGCCGTTTTGAAAATCTCTATGCAGATGTCCCGAATTTTCTCCCTCGGAATTCACCTGGGCATCGAATAAAAGCCGATCCCGATGTCTGATAAAGAGTGTGGTCAAATCGTCCTTGAAATTTATATTTTCCTGATAGTTTGAAAATGCTTTTGAGTTCGTCAGACCCTGACTTACCGCATTAAACAGGTCTCGCTGAAGTTCGGGCGGATACGGCTCGTAAATATACGGAGCGTAAGGAATTCTTTGTTGAGTGGCGGCGTTTTGGAGCAGTTTCTCAACACCGCCGAAGGTGACCCGTTCCCAGCCGTTACCTTCTCTTAAATAATTTTCAAGATCGAGTGCTTCGAACTGTCCGGCCATCGCCCCTTCGATAAAATCATCCAATTTTCCGTCCGAAGAAAAACTTCTCAAGATGCGGGATTGATCGGAAGCGGACATTTGGGCGAGAACGTGAGAAGCAGATGTATCCATCGCATCATCGCCGTTTTCGACCGCCGCCCGGACGAACATTTCCTGCAGATCGGAACTTGAAGATTTACCGAATATCTCGATCGCAACATTCGGATTTACGCCGTCTTCAACGAAGGCATTGATCAGATAATTCATATCCGTCTGGCTGAAACTGCCCGAAGTTCTCAGAGTTTCCAGAGAGTTTCTGATCGTTTCGGTTCTTTCCAAATAGACATCACCGGCCTGATCACTGCCGCTGATTCCGAACAGATAATTTGAATAACCCGCTGAAGTTGTCGCCAAACTGATTAATTCCGCCGATTTTTCCGAACCTAAGGCTGTATAATATTCCTGAATCCACTGCGGGTCGTCTTTGTGAGCCGCCAACTGATCGGTAAATGCCTGAACATCGGAAGCCGGATCAAAGGAAAATCTGTTTGTGGATTTTAGAGCGGCGGCAGCAACTTCGGGCGAAACCGTTGTATCAAAGGCGGCTCCGTAAGGAGTCGTCATGGCCAGTTCGGAATACGGATGAATGCCCTGATGAGAGCCTGAGAAAGTCCGGTTTTGCTGTAACGCCTGCTGAATTCGGTCGGCGGTTTCGACTTCATCAGCGTGAACCGAACCCGATAAAAGATGCGTCTGCATTCTTTCCAGCATTTTAACGCCGTTGTCATCTTTTGCTATCTCAGCAATTTCGCTGTCGCTTAAATTTTCGGCAAAACTCTGAGCGATCTCATCCTTATCATTCTCTTTAATTTTCCCGTTGCCGTCCTGATCAATCTCATCGCCGAGCATCGCTTGAGTAACCATCCAGGCATCGGCCGGATTTTGCAAAGCGATCCCTGCCAGACTTCTGCCGACGCCTTCCGTATCGAGATCATTTTTTCCGCCGTTATCGGAAATGATCTCATCCGCTTTTTGTTCCGCTTGAGTCGGACTTAATGTCGGTGCGGAATTTGTAAAATTATTGGCGGCAAATCTGACGGTTAGCTGTCTTTTGATGGCGGTCGCCTGAAAATCATTGTCCGATCTTTTGGCATAAACGGCTGAATTTTGCGTCGGTGTTGCGGTTTTGGTAACCGGTTGATTAAAGGGTTTTACCGGTTTCGGTTGAATGTTTTTTGGTGCGGGGGGTTGAAATCCGATCTTTAATACCATTTATTTAAAACTCCTTTGGGAATTCGGTTGATAAAATTTAAATATTTTCCTTCACCTAAATTATCGGTCAAAATTCCGCAAAGTTTCTCATAAAGTGGGATTTACCGGCTATTGGAAGCGGAAAAGGCTTTTTCCGCCACACGGTCCAAAACTTCAAGGCTCCAGACAAAGCTGGCTTCGGCAATTGATTTCATATCGTTGTAAAACATTTCATCTGAGATTTTTTCGGTGTATTCCTTTTGCAGGACCAGTGTCAGATTTTCATCGTCAAAAGCGACTTCTCCGCCGCCGGTCGGAGCCGTTTTACTTTCTTCTTCGATCGCTTTCATCACCGAATCCTTGGGTTCACGGCGAAAACGATAGATCAGTGATTGACAGGATAAGGTTTCATTTTCTTTGAACACAAAACCCATGATTGCCTGATCAATCATAACTTTAGCAAAGTTTTTTTCTTCAAAAACGTTTGATTCATTACTTCCGAGTTTTTCGAGAAATGCCTCGACCTGTGTTTTTGCTTCGTCTTTTGTCATATTCATCATTTTAACTTATTCAAAAATGCCTTGTCGTGCTTGATCGAAGGGAACTCTGTGATCTAAGTAAGTTGAAAGTGCGTGGGCTTCACCGACGCCGAAATTGCCTTCGCGGAAATAATGTGTCACCGCTCCAACACCCGGCCGGGCGAACGGATTTAAGAAATCCCGTAAACCGAATGCTTGCGGCACAAAGTCATTGCGGTTGACATAATGAACGTAATTCGGACCGTCGGGAAAACGCCTCGAGGCACCGCCGAATGTTTCGACATTGATATTTCCGAGCAGAGTTTCGGCTTCCTGACGGCTCATTCCGTCCTCGAGTTGCAGACGATTTCTGACATCGGTCAAAGCCCGGTCGGTGATGATCGCTCCCTGACTGTGTGCCATCAGGTCAACCTGCCGTCCGGCTCGAAGTTCAGAATAGATCGTATCGGCTAAAGTATCCACCGCCGGATTATTGCCGATGTCGAATTTATCGCCGTAACTTTGGGCGAGGTCTCGGATCGTGCCGGCCGTGGCATTATGAACGCCGATCACTCTCGAACCCGTCAGATCGGCGATTTCCTGCATTCCGGCAAGTTGCCCGGCGACATCCGTGTTGATGCCGTTGACCTCGATGATCGTTCGATTATTGGTAACGCCGTTCGCCGGTGTCACCGCTTCGACCTCACTCAAAGGAGTATCGGGCGGATATGTCTGACCGTTCGCTCCGACAAAATGACCGTCAAATTCGGTGTCGGGAACAGGTTCGGCGTTTTTTGCTGTAATTGATGGATTTTCAACCTTGGCTCTGACGACCGCCGTCGAAATGCCGGTTCTCGAGGCGTATGTTTCAGATAAAGTTTCATTCGCGGATCTTACCGAAACCTCCGATTTATCAGCCGAATTTACCGAAACCGAGTTCGCCGAATCTTTTGAAACGGAACCGTTATTACTGACTGAATCGTTGTTTGAAGTTGAAACTCCGCCTGTATTTCCGGAATTTCCGTCTGTAGCTGAACCGACACCCATAAATTCTCTCCTGATAATTTTTTGTTATTAAATTTATCGGGCGAAAATTAAAAAAGTTTCGCCCGATAAAAAAAAGATGCCCGTTTCAGAGCATCTTTTTTTTCTAAACTTTGTTAAAACTTAAGCTCCCTGAGCGGTTGCTTCCATATCGGGTTTCCATCTGAGAATCGGTTTGCGGGCGGCGGTGGCTTCATCGAGTCGGCCGATTCGCGTCGAATGCGGAGCATCAATGACGAGTTGCGGATTTTCCTGAGTTTCTTTATTGATGGATCTCATCGCATCAATAAAATCATCGAGTTCCTGCCGTCCGACCGATTCCGTCGGTTCGATGAGCATCGCCCCGTCAACGATAAGCGGAAAATAAACGGTCATCGGATGAAAACCGTAATCAATCAGACGTTTGGCGATGTCTAAAGTATGGACGCCTTTTCTCGTCTGGAATTTATGCGACAAGATGACTTCGTGCATCGGATCGGCTTCGAACGGTTTGTGAAAATCTTCCTTCAAGTAATGCGAAAGGTAGCGGGCGTTCAGAACGGCCGTTTCGGTCGCTTCTTTGAGTCCCGTGTCGCCGTGAGTCTGGATATAAGCCAAAGCCCGGATCATCATCCCGAAATTGCCGAAAAACGCCTTGACGCGGCCGATCGAATCGGGGCGGTCGGAATCCAATTTGAAAACATCGCCGTCTTTGACAATTCTCGGTTTCGGTAAAAACGGTTCCAATTCCGCCGTGCAACAGCAGGGACCACAGCCCGGGCCGCCGCCGCCGTGCGGCGTTGAAAATGTTTTATGCAAATTTAAATGAATCACATCTACGCCCATATCGCCGGGACGGGCGACGCCGACGAGGGCATTCATATTCGCCCCGTCCATATAGACAAGCCCGCCTGCTTCGTGGATCGCATTGCAAATTTCCCTGATGTTTTTCTCGAAAATTCCGACCGTGGAAGGATTGGTCAGCATCAATCCGGCGATTCCGCCTTCGTCGCACAACTCTTTCAGGTGCTCCATATCGGTCAAACCCTCATCGGTCGAACGGATCGTTTTAACGGTAAAACCGGCCATTTTCGCCGAGGCGGGATTGGTTCCGTGAGCCGAATCGGGAACGAGCATCACGCGTCGGTTTTTGGATTCTTCGCCGTCGCGTTTATCCAAAAACGCACGAATTATCATTACGCCCGTCATTTCGCCGTGAGCTCCGGCGGCCGGTTGCAGAGAAACACCCGGAAGCCCGGTGATTTCGGCAAGGTCTTCCTGTAGCCGGAAGATCAGTTCCAACGCTCCCTGCGATTCCGATTCCGGAGCCAGCGGATGAAGATTCGTAAAACCGGCGATCCGGGCGACCTTTTCATTCAACCGCGAATTGTATTTCATCGTGCAGGAACCAAGCGGATACATTCCGAGATCGATCGAATAATTCCATGAGGACATTCGCGTAAAATGCCGGATGACATCAACTTCGGAAACTTCCGGCACGCCTTCAAGTTCATCATCACGGCGTAATTCGGCCGGAATGATTTCATCAAGTTCGGTTTCTTCAACGTCCAGTTTCGGCAGTCTGTAACCAATTCTGCCCGTCTGTGAACGCTCAAAAATCAACGCTTCATTCTGCGTCGGGTGTTGTGTAACTTTTCTAATGCTCATAAATTTAACTGATAATAAAACTAAATTTTCGGTAAACCGTTTTCGGCAATTTTTTTAACTTCTTCGCAAAATCTGTCCAATTCCCAAAGTGTTGTATAGACATTGGGCGTTATGCGAATCCCCGTAAACTCATCGTGAACGATCGGTGTCGTAAAAATTTTGAATTTATTAAACAAATAATTACCTAACTCGACCGGGTCAATTCCTTCGATCTTAAAATTGGCGATGGCACAAAACTGTTTTTCGTCAAACGAAGTGTTGAAGCCGATCTTTGGATTCTCCTTTAATCTGTCCATCCAGTATCTTGATAAATACCGAAGTCTTGCTTCCTTGCGTTTGCCGCCAATGGCGTTATGAAAAAGTATCGCTTCACCGATCGCCAGACGCATCGCCGCCGAATGAGTGCCGATCTCTTCGAATTTTCTGATGTCAGCTTTGTTTTTATCTTCCGCCGCCATCAATGCCCAAACTTTCGGAATCTTGTCCTTTTTGACGTAGAGCATTCCCGTTCCTTTCGGAGCATGCAGCCATTTGTGCAGGGAAGTCCCGAAATAATCGCATTGCAGATCGTCGCGTTTGAAATCGAACTGGGCAAAAGAATGAGCCCCGTCAACGATCGTTTCGATTCCTTTCGCTCTGGCCATTTCACAAACCTTTCTGACCGGCGTGATCTGGCCGGTGATATTTATCTGGTGAGAGATCAGAATAAGTTTGGTTTTCGGCGTGATCGCCCGTTCAAACGCATCGGCAATTTCATTTATATCCTTCGGAGCGATCGGGATTTTGATGAGATTCAATTTCAAACCTTCCCGCAGTTCGCGTTGCCGTAAGGTCGTCAGCATCCGCGGATAATCCTGCGTTGTCGTAAGAATCTCATCGCCCGATTCAAAATCCATTCCCATCAAAAGAATTTCGAGCGATTCCGAAGCATTCCGCGTAATGGCGATTTCTTCCGCATCACAGCCGAAGATTTCGGCCAGGCCGGTGCGGATCGTTTCCGATTGCGGTTCAAGGAGTCGCCACATCGTGTAAGCGGTCGCGTCTTCCTGTTGCCAGGTGTAACGGACAAATGCTTCCGTGACGATCCTCGGGCTTGGGCTGACTCCGCCGTTATTCAGGTTGATGATACCGCGGGTCACGGAAAATGCCTGCTGGATCGTCGCCCAAAAATCTTCATCCATCGCCGATTCCTCGGGCGACAGATGCGAGATTTTTCCGGTTGCGGCCTTTATATTTTCAAATAACGAACCGACAAGTGCCGATGAAAGAGCCATCAATCCCAAACCTTTGCCAGCCGATGATAAAAACTTACGGCGGCTGAAATCGGTTTGAAAGTTCTGGTTCAGGTCTTTCATTCTTTAACTTTTTCTACAAAACCACGATCGGCGGGAATTTGCGTCCCAATTTTTCCTCAATATCAAAATCCGATTTGCGGATACTTCTTTTATTTACCTTGATCGTGGCAAAAAAACTGTAATTATAAGGCGGAAATTTATCCCGCACTTTGGCCCGTAATCTTAAACGGATGATCGGATCGAATTTCGGGACGCCAAGTCCGGCGATGTCCCGTTCGAGATGATAAAATCCTTTATTTTCAACCTGTATATAATAACAGTCCTTACGGGCATAAAATTTATGCAAATAGACCGCACCTTTTAATTCGATCTGTTTTTCAAATGCCTTTTGATCCTGGATTCTATGCTGTTGATTAAAATCGAACCGGTTGACCGAATACAGATTCGGTTTGAAGCTTTTATCAATCTGCCGCATTACGCCGATTTCATCATACATTTCCGTGATCTGATCGGCTTCCGTCCAATGCCAACCGTTTTGTTCCGACCATTTCAAATTTTTCTGTCCGAAATCCGTATCGGTTCGGTTTTTTACTTCGAGAAAACGGTTGATGTTGTTATGTCTGAATCCGGCGTCATTGCCTTGCAGATTGTTTTTCAAAGAAGCGGGCAAAACACCGCGATTTTCAAGTAACTTTATTATTTTATCTTCGTATTCCTGTCCAAGATTTCTTGCCATATTTTAACAATCCCCAAAATTAAACTAACTTTTGACGTTTTTAATTAAAGGGTTTGCAAACTTACATACTTAATTCACGGTTGCAAAATCTGCAAACGATCGCTTCCGGTTGGATCATTTCCGCACAATAGGGGCATTTTTTTAAATTCAATTCATTTTTTGGTTTTCTGGTTGCAAGTTTAACAGCAAAATATACGATACCGCCCCAAAATAATATATTGCCTGCCAGAACCAGAAAAATTAAAACAAGTTCATTTGTTCCCACCATTTCTAAAACAAATCCGAACATTTTATAATTTGTACAAAATTTCAAAGAATCTATCCTCTATTAAAAGTGCAAACATTTCCAACAAATCAATTGATCAGTCAGTCTCTTTATATACTTTTAATTAGATCAAATTCTTTTGGCAAAATCTGCAATCGTTTGCTTCTTTTTTTATAAATTCGGCACAGAACGGACATTTCTTTCTGTCTATTCCGGTTTTTAATATTGTTTTTACAACATAAAAGATTATGCCTAGCTTCAACAGAAAAGCTATAGCCATAAAAATTACAACAAAAAGACCGGGAATAGTCAGTTCATTAACTAGCGATCCCATGTAATGCCCCTACCAAATTATCAATTTGCTCTTTCGTGTTTGTTTCCGTAACGCAAACGAGAAAATCATTCGGGCGGTTTTCATAATATTTCGAAAGGGCGATGCCGCCCAAGATTTTGTGTTCATCGCTCAAAGTTTTCAAAAGTTCTTCCACATTGCCCGGAGCGGTGACGACGAATTCATTAAATGTCGGCGAATCAAAAGTTATCGAAAAACCTTCGATTTCGGAAATTTTCTGGGCGGCGTAGGCGGCTTTTTGGGCGTTCTGCACAGCAACTTCCTGCAAGCCTTTTTTGCCCATCGTTTCCATATAGATGGTTGCCGCTAAGGCGATCAAGCCTTGATTCGTGCAAATGTTTGAAGTTGCTTTGTCGCGGCGAATATGCTGTTCGCGGGTGGCTAAAGTTAATACAAAACCGCGATTTCCGTCCTTATCGTAAGCGACGCCGGCGAGTCGGCCGGGCATTTGCCGGACATATTTTTCGCGGCAGGCAAAAAGACCGACGTGCGGGCCGCCGAAACTCATCGGGATTCCGAAACTCTGTCCTTCCGCCACGACTATATCGGCACCGCACGTCCCCGGAGTTTTCAGAAGTCCGAATGAAATTGCTTCGGTGACGACAACGACCAGCAAAGCACCGACCTCGTGGGCTTTTTCAGCCACGACTTCCAAATCTTCGATACAACCGAAAAAGTTCGGCGATTGAACGACGACCGCGGCCGTTTCCTTGTCGAGTTTATTGAGATCTTCCGCCAGAACCCGGCCTGATTTTTCATCAAAACCGATCGTGCCCAGTTCCAGATCACCGTGCTGGGTATAGGTTTTAGCGACCTGCAGATATTCGGGATGAACCGTTTCCGCAACCAGAACCTTATCGCGTCTGGTAGCTCGCTGAGCCATCAAAAAAGCTTCGGCCATGGAGGTCGAACCGTCATACATCGAAGCGTTGGCGACATCCATTCCGGTCAACTGGCAAACGAGCGTCTGAAACTCGAAAATATACTGCAGTGTTCCTTGCGTCACTTCCGGTTGATACGGCGTATAAGACGTAAAAAATTCCGAACGCTGGATCAAATGGTCAACAATGGTCGGTGAAAAATGCGAATAGACACCGCCGCCCAAAAATGAAGTTTTCCGTGCCGCGGAATTTCTTTCGGCAAGGTGTTCCATTGTGCCGATCACTTCATTTTCGGCTAACGGTTCGGTGACGTTTAATTTGCGATTTAATAAAACATCGGCTGGAATCGAACGAAACAGTTCATCAGCCGACGTTAACCCGATCTTT
>JBGTRS010000114.1:0-11067 GCA_041940665.1 Pyrinomonadaceae bacterium
CGCCGGGAAGAAGCCTCTGCCGTGCCGTGGCAGCGCGGTGGGGGCGGGGCTGACCTGCTCCGCCGAAGAAGGCCTTTGCCGTGTACGCCGTCGCCGTCGCCGCGGTCGAAAACCTGAGCGTTTTTAATAATATTCAACGAACCGCATTCAAGACAGTTTTTCATAAATTTTCACCTTCAAATCTTCTTCCAATCCTTCCGTTTCTTTTAATTGAAAACCTTCGAGAAAATCTTCAGGCATAAAAGCATCGGCATCCTTTACAGTTTCGGGAATCTCCGTCACGATCCATTTTTCGATGTTTCCGGCAAAGGTCTTGTAAGTTTCCGCCCCGCCGATGATAAAAAGATCGCAGTTCAGATATTCTGCAAGGGCGAGGACTTCTTCCCGGCTTCGGGTTAAAACCGCCTGCGGCTGATTTTCGATCCTGCGGCTTCGGCTCAAAACGACATTGAGCCGCTTCGGCAGAGGTTTGCCGATCGAATTCCAGGTGTTAAAACCCATGACGACCGCATTATTTAAGGTCGTGCGTTTAAAAAATTTCAGATCCGCCGAATAATGCCACGGCAATTTTCCGTCCTTGCCGATGGCGAAATTTTCGGCGATTGCTACGATTCCGATTATTGCCATAATAAAAAATAGAACGCGGATGACGCGGATTCGATAGATTTTCGCGGATTATTTGAAACAACTTCGCGTTATTTCGCGGGCAAATCATTTTAATCCATCTGAATCCTCGCCCCTTTATAAACCGAAACTTCCGAACCTTTTGCCATAAAGATCGAAAAAGGATTTTCGTCGTTCAGATGTGCGAATCTTTCGCCGTAGAGTTGGCCGAAATCAACCCTTATATCAAAATCGTTGACGGCAAAAAGTTCCCACGGCGGATGCTCGACCTTGTATTCGTCGGTGCGGGTTTCCGAGCGTTTCGTGTAGCCCCAGTAATGTTCGATGATAAATTCGCCGTGCGAACCCGTCGCGGGAACGCCCGTGTTTTCGCCGACGGTTGCGTCTATCGAATATCTTTCATCGCCCTTCCACCAGGCGTAAACGAGTTCGTTTTCATCCTTGGAATGACTCATTTCCCATTTTTCATAAGGCTCGCCGTAAAAAATGCGGGCGACTTTGGCGATCGCCGTTTTCGGGACGATCTCTTTGACAAACACAACACCGCGGCGGGTTTCATCTTCGGTTTCCCGTTTAACGTAAAACCTTAAATTTACTTCCTCGAAATTGATGTGAAACGGGATCAGAAATTCCATCACTCGCGTATCGAGAAACATAAACGCAACGAGGCTTACAAAACATCTGCCGTCGTGCAGATCGAGCGATGTTCCTGTCGGCACGAGGTCTTCGAGGACATCGGGCGGAACTTCATAATTCGCCATCACCAGATCGTGCCATTTTGCCGTTAAGAATTTTTTCATATCACCTTACATTTTGGCTGTTCGAATCTAACGTCTTTACTGTCATAAACCGGTGCTTTCCGGTGTTTTATATTTTGATCAGGTTATTTTACAAAAATTATGGAACTTAAAACACCTGGTAAAAAGGAATTATGTTTGTAATCGTCAGATTCATAATATTTTTGATCTTGGTTTTTAGCTTTCAAGGCATCTGTTTTGCCCGAGACGATTCACGGGTAAGGGTTCGGATCATCACGGATGAAGCCGAAGCGGTGCTGAAAATTCTGCAGAAACGGGAAGCGAAAAAGAAGATTTCCGAAAAGGACTGGCAGAAGCTTTTTGCCGCCGAAGGATACATCCGTCTGAAAAAACGCGAACTGTCATTGAACCGGCCTTTCGACGACAGAGATTTTAAGAAATTCGTGCTTTCCGAAGAACTCCTAACGCGCCGCCGCAAACTGAGCGAAACTCTTTCGAAATGGAAAAAGATAGATGCAGATAATTCGGGCCAAAAGGCTCTTGCTTATCTGCCCGCCGCCGCAAGCATACAGGCCAAAATCTATCCGGTGATCAAACCGCAGACCAACAGTTTTGTGTTCGAGATCAAAGAAAACCCGGCGATCTTTCTCTATCTCGACCCGGATGTTTCCGCCGCCAAGTTCGAAAACACACTGGCTCACGAACTCCATCATATCGGCTATGCAAGCGTTTGTGTCGGTCAGGATAGCGACGAAGATCATCCGCAGAACATTCAGAAAATCCTGAAATGGACGGGTGCGTTCGGCGAAGGCTTTGCGATGCTCGCCGCCGCCGGAAATGCCGACATCCACCCGCACGCCGCGAGCCCGCTGAAAGAAAAAGAGCAATGGGATAAGGACATCAAAGACTTTAACAAAAATCTGAAAACGGTCGAGGCATTTTTTCTGGAACTTTTGCAAGATGAACTTTCCGAAGAAGAAGAATTGAAAAAAGCCCGTTCATTTTACGGCATTCAAGGCCCCTGGTACACGGTCGGCTGGAAAATGGCGACCGTCATCGAAAAAACATTCGGCCGAAAGAAACTCATCGAGGTGATGTGCGATAAAAAGGAACTTTTAAAAACCTACAACAAGGCCGTTTTGATATACAAAAGCCAAACCAATGAAGAATTGGCTCAATGGTCGGAAGAGTTGATCGAAGCCGTTAAATGATCCGGTTTGCTTAAATCATGAAGGGAATTTCCGGGATTTTACTTTTCCATAAAAATTCTGCGGACATTCTCTTCATTTATCTCAACTCCGCGTTTTAACATATCAACATATTTGCTCATTTGTTTATCTATTAAATTGCATTTTTCGCAAAAAAGTTTTTCGCTTTCAAACACTTTATACTCGATGCGGCGATACCAACGGAAACTATCACATATCGGACATCGGGAACTTATTATAAAAAACATAATACCTACAAAAAATGCTGCTAAACTGACAATTCCCGCCAATGTTGTTTGATTCTTGGAAAAAAGAATTACCATCAAAATTAAAGCGGTGATAAATAAAATTAAACCCGAATAATAAAAAATTTCATATCTATCATAATCCTGCACGATTTTGAATTTGTGCTTTTTCGTGCTTTGGAGAATTTCGCTTCTTGTTTTCAGGGAATTTTCTTTCATCAAACTGCCACAAGTGCGGCGATCTTTTTGTGTGATTTATAGCCGATCAAGTTTAAGTTCTCATATTTGAAATTCAGTAATCCGTCCAGACCTTTCAAATTTTCCGCATCAACGATCTCGAGTTCCGGCAGTTCCAAAGGCTCGCGGCTCAAGAGTTCTTCGACCTGCTCGAGATGATTCAAATAGATGTGCAGATCGCCGAAAGTATGGATAAATTCGCCGACTTCGAGACCGCAGACGTGAGCGACGAGATGCGTTAAAAGTGCGTAGGACGAAATGTTGAACGGAACGCCAAGAAAAGCATCGGCACTTCTCTGATAAAGCTGGCAATGCAGAAGCTTTTCGTTTTCGACCTTGAAATGAAACAAAGTATGACACGGCGGTAGATCAACTTTATCCGCAGTTTCGGGATTCCAGCCGGTGACGATCAGTCGGCGTGAATTCGGATTTTTTTCGATCTGCTCGATCAGATCTTTGATCTGGTCAACGCCGTTCATCTCGGGATAATCGCCGCCAAACGAACGCCACAGATAACCGTAGATCGGTCCGAGATCGCCGGGCTTTCTCCCGAACCTTGAAGTATGTTCCTCATCCGCCCATTCTTTCCAGATGTCAACGCCTCTTGCCTGTAAATTTGCTTCGTTCGTATCACCCGATAAAAACCAGAACAATTCCTCCGCCACCCATCGAAACGGCACACGCTTGGTCGTGACGATCGGAAAGCCTGACCGCAGATCAAATCTCGTTTGATAACCGAAAACGGAGATCGTCCCGACGCCCGTGCGGTCTTCGTGGCGTTCGCCGTTGTCTAAAATATGCCTTAGTAGTTCCTGATATTGTTTCATTTGTTGTTTTTGGTATGTCAGTAGCCCGACTGTGAAGGAGGGCTTAGAGTTAAACATCTGAATATTTAATCAATAAAGTATTTTACAAAAGCCCTTCCTGACGGGCGGGCTACTGACACATTTTAATCCGCCTTCACTTGGTTTGTAGATTTTACATCATAAAGTTACCATATCATTTGCATTTTTGCAGAGACGATTTTTGTGAAAAATTTATGAACGGAAAAGAATTGGTACTGGTCATCGGGGCGACGCAAGGAACGGGATTTGAAACGGTGCGGCTTCTTTTGGAAAACGGTTTTAAAGTGCGGATATTTGCCCGCAACGTTTCAAAAGCAAAGGAAAAGTT
Organism: Pyrinomonadaceae bacterium; assembly: GCA_041940665.1. Classification (GTDB taxonomy): domain Bacteria; phylum Acidobacteriota; class Blastocatellia; order Pyrinomonadales; family Pyrinomonadaceae; genus Aridibacter. The sequence goes on from JBGTRS010000114.1 coordinate 4,246, forward strand.
CGGCGATAAAGTTGAAATCATTATCGGCGATCTGCAAAACGGCGAAAACTTAGCGGAAGCCGTCAAAGGTGCTGACCATATAATTTTTACGGCGGGCGTGACAAAAAGACCGTGCAAGGAAGAATTGATCGTCGAAACCGAGTTTGAAGGAATGAAGAAAACTCTCAACGCCGCGAAAGATTCGGGCTTTGACGGAAAGTTTTTGTTCTTAAGTTCGATCGGCGTAACGAAAGAAAATTGGGCAAGCAAGCTTTTGAATAAAATCAAAGGAAATGCTCTAAAGTGGCGGCTCGCAATGGAGGACGAAATTCGCCGCAGCGGTTTTGCATACACGATCGTTCGGGCCGGCTATCTGGTGAATTCGGATAACGGAAAAAAACCTTTGGAGCTCAGTCAAAACGAATATCCGCTCTATTTGAAATATCGAATTGCCAGAAAGGATGTCGCCGGAATCTTTGTCGAAGCCTTAAAAACGGATGAAGCAAACAATAAAATCTTCGACGCGGTTTGGACGAAAGAAGCGGATAATTTAAGCTTGAAGGAAAAATTTGCGGGTTTGAAAAAAGACGCTTAAAATTTTTGGAAAAGATTATGCAAGGAAAATTGGAAGTCAGTTTTAATTCGCCGCAATGCGGTTGGATGTCGATCGGTTTTGACGACGGCGTGAACGAGTATCACACGACGACGGCCCACGCTCCGCACGAGAATGCTCTCGCGGAACTTCTTGAAACGCTGGTCAATTTGCTTGAAAACGAAGATTTTTCGCATACCTTGAAATGGAATCGAAATCCCGAAGAATATGATTTTATTTTCCAAAGAAACGGCGATGAAACCTCGATCGAGATCATCGAATATCCGACCGAAGAACGCGATTCGGGAAAAAGCGAGAAGGTCTTTTCGCATAAGGGACATATTCGACAAATTGCCGAAGCATTCCGGGAAACTTTCGAGCAACTTTACGAAGAGCGGAACATAGACGAATTTGAAGACAACTGGCATCAGAAATTTCCTTTGGAAGAATTTGAGAAATTAAAAATATCTTTAGTGAATAGTGATTAGTGATTAGTTTTAATTCTAATCACCATTCACCATTCACTATTCACCAATCACCATTCAATGAAAGAAAAACTCTTAAAATTACTCGCGTGTCCGGTTTGCGGCGGAGATATTCTGCTCACGCACGCAACCAAATATGACGGCAAAGAAATCATCGAAGCTGTTCTCAACTGCAAAAAATGCGAACGCGAATACAAGGTCGTGCGGGGCGTTCCGCGTTTTGCCGAACTCGATAAGATCGAAAAGGACAAAGCGGAAACGGCAGAAAATTTCGGCTGGCAATGGAACACATTTACGCAGGAAGATAAACGATACGCCGAACAGTTTTTGGGCTGGCTCCAGCCGGTCGAAAAGGAATTTTTCAAAGACAAGATCGTTCTCGAAGGCGGTTGCGGAAAAGGCCGGCATACGACGCTTGCTCACGAATGGGGAGCGAAGGAAATTGTCGGAGTTGATTTAAGTTCGGCGGTCGAATCGGCTTTTCAGGCGACGAAACACTTGGAAAACGCCCATATCGTCCAGGCCGATATTTATAAACTTCCCTTCAAAAAAGACGCCTTCGATTATGCCTTCAGCGTCGGCGTTCTGCATCACACGCCCGAACCGAAAAAGGCTTTTAAGTCTTTGGCTTCCAAGGTCAAAAAAGGCGGCCATATTTCCGCCTGGGTTTACGGCGAAGAAAACAACGATTGGATCATCAATTACGTCAACCCTTTGCGGGAAGGTGTCACTTCAAAAATGAACCAGCCCGCACTTTATCAGCTTTCCAAGCTTCCGACGCTCGGCGTATTCCTCGCTTCAAAACTCATTTACAAACCCTTAAACAAAGCCGCCAAACCCGTTGCGAGTAAGCTATTCTACAACGATTATCTCAATCATCTTTCAACCTTCGGCTGGCGTGAACAGCACAACATCGTCTTCGATCACCTCGTCGCCCCGACCGCTTTTTATATCTCCAAAGATGATTTTCAAAAATGGTGGGAAGAAATTGATGCCGAGGATGTTAAAATAATCTGGCACAATCAAAATAGCTGGTGCGGATTTGGAAGGGTTTATCAGTAAGTCAACTGTCCAGGAAAGCAATGGTTTTTTGTTCGTGTCAGTAGCCCGACTGTGAAGTAGGGCATAAAATTAAATCGAAAGCCCTTCCTCACGGTCGGGCTACTGACACACAAACAGAAATAACAAAGAAAAATGATCAAAGAAAATCAAAAATCTATTCACGATTCACAATTCACCATTCACTCACCAAAAACAAAAGAAATGGAACAGCATACCTATGCGATTATGAATCGTGTCGAGGATACGCATTGGTGGTTTGTCGGACGACGGGCGATCCTCGAATCATTTCTCGGAAAGATCGCCGACGAATTACGTATGACGTATGACGAATTACGAATCCTCGATGTCGGCTGCGGAACGGGTGCGAATCTGGAGATGCTCAAGAATTTCGGCGAATCGGAAGGCGTTGATGTGTCGGATGAGGCTCTGGAATTTTGCCGCGGGAAAGGTTTGAAAGTGCATAAAGGCTTGGCGGAAGAATTGCCGTTTGAAGATGAAAGCTTCGAGGTCGTCACGGCTTTGGATGTCGTTGAACACTTGGACGACGACGTGGCGGGTTTGAAGGAAATGTATCGCGTCTTGAAAAAAGGCGGCAAGACTTTAATTTTCGTTCCGGCATTTATGTGGCTCTGGAGCGTGCAGGACGATATTTCCAATCACCGCATCCGCTATACGAAAAAACAGATCGTCGAACGTCTGGAAAAAGCGGGTTTTGAAGTTGAACGGGCAACCTACGCCAACATCACATTTTTTGCACCGATCCTCGCCGGGCGAACCATCATGAAACTCACGGGCGTCAAACCCGAATCGGAAAACAATATCAACGTCTCGGCTCTCAATGGAATTTTAGGCAAGATTTTCTCGGCGGAAAGCATTTGGCTGAAGAAATTCGGTTTTCCCTTCGGCGTTTCGATCGTGGTCGTGGCGAAGAAATAGGAAACAAAAAACTTTCAACGTGATTAAGAATGTAGGGGCAATCCCTTGTGGTTGCCCATGAGCCGTATGGCGAAAAATACGTTGATATTTCGAAATGTTTGGATAATTACATTTGTTTTCGGCTTTCGCCTCATGGGCAGGGACAAGCCACTGCCCCTACAATTTTGATTTCATTGTTTTAGAACTTATGGAAACAGAAGATTTTTATTGCGACTTTGTTTTGAATAAAAAGATAGAGGTCGAAAAGGTTTATGAAACCGAAAACGTTCTGGCCTATCATCACACGAAACCTTTCTGGGAAACTCATATCGTCGTCATTCCGAAAAAACATATTTCATCAATTTTTGCCGTTCAAGTTGAAGACGAGCCTCTGCTTCTGGAACTTTGTGAAGTCATCCGAAAAGTCGCCGAAATGGTCGTTAAGGAAAAAGGTGCGGCGAGAATTTTAAGCAATACGGGCGAATATCAGGATTCGAAACATCTGCATATCCATATCAATTCCGGCGAACGCATTCGTAGCGACGAATAATTTGAAATTTAATTGAGCTGAACGGGAAAAGGCACGAAGCACAAAATAAACAACACGAGCGTTAGAAAGGCAATCAGTTTTCGTTTCAGATCGAGCGGCGAGTTATCGAGCGGTTCGGGATGTCTGACCTTCATCATCACGGCTAAAATTATCGCGAACAGAAATCCGCTCGGGCTTCCATATAGATACATTCCTAAAATAGAAAAAAGTGCCATTAAAACAAAGGCGATCCGCCCCGTCCAGAAATGAACCCGCTCACCAAAAACAGCAAACATCGCGTGTCCGCCGTCGAGCTGTCCTGAAGGAATTAAGTTTAAGGCCGTCACCAGAAGCCCGAGCCAGGTGGCAAAATAAAAACCGTTCGGCACGAGATATGTCAGTTCCCTTCCGAAAACGAGAGCCAAAAACTTCATAAACAACGGATCGGAAAAATACAGATCGCCCGGCTGCAAGCCCAGAGGCTCTCGCGGAATCTGCTCCATCGTTAAAAAAGCGATAACGGCAACCGGAATCAGAGCGATAAAACCGGCGATCGGACCGGCGACGCCGATATCGAAAACGGCCCGCCGCGAAGGCATCGGAGAGACGATCTTGATAAAAGCACCGAGCGTTCCGGCGGGACCGATGAGCGGCGGAGTCGGGATAAAAAACGGCAAGGTCGCATCAACCCCGTAGATCCGGCAGGCGATATAATGTCCCATTTCGTGCGATATGAGAATGAACAGGGTCGAAACGGAAAAACTCAAACCGTGATATGTATAGACGGGATCGGTAAAGATGAGATAAACCGCTTCTCGGACAAGTTCAACATATAAAAACGGCAGAGCCAGGAGAACATCCGTAAAACCCGGGATGTCAGCGGAATTCAATTCGGGAAACAGCGGCAAGAGCCCGAACGGATAGATAACTCCCGCGATCGTACAAGTGACGAAGGTTACGAGCAGTAAAAATATATGTTTGACCCACGTCCGACGAGTCGGACGCATCGCCTGTCTTCTGTCGAAAAACTGATTGGAAAATGAATTAAAATCTGACATCCGATTAAAAGATCCGGTAAATCTTTTTGTATTTATTCACAGATGGACAGGGATAAAATTTTCTAAATAATTCAATCCTAAAAAATCTAAAAAAATCTGTGTTCATCTGTGTTCATCTGTGGATAACTTTTCTTTAGTCCTACCTTTTGTTCTACATTAAAAAATCGCAAACCGCAAAATTCCTGTGTTGCAATTGATTTTGCGATCTGCGATTCGGTTTTTGTCCAAAGGGGTAAGATGTATTACTCCCAAACTTATTTAATGGCCTTGGCTTGCAGTTCTTTACCGGGCTTGAAACGGATCGTTTTTCCGGCGGGAATCGGAACTTCTTCGCCCGTGCGTGGATTGCGTCCGATGCCGCGTTTGCGTGGTTTGACAACAAAAACGCCAAATCCGCGAAGTTCTATCCGGCGACCATCGGCAAGTGCATCTTTCATTGCTTCAAAAAGTGCATCAACAACCTGTTCTGCTTTTTGCTTCGGCACGCCTGTTTTATCTGCTACGCGATTTACAATGTCAATTTTTATCATAGTTCAGTTCCTTTTCTTGAAAGTATTTGAAACAAAAAACTTTAGGGTGATTTATAGATAATAGTTTCAAAGGGCGTCCGATGTCAAGATTTTTATTTCGCTAAACTCAATAATTTCATAATTTAACGAGGTTAAAACCGCCGAAACCAAAGATAAAATAAGGTGTTGGTTAAATTTATTTTTTTTGATCTTTGGTCTTCGGTCTTCGATCTATGAGAAATTCGAGTTGATTAAATCGAGTTGAATAAATCGAAATTTTCAAAATTGAAACTAATTTCGACAGTTTCTAATTTCTAAAAAAACAAAGATCAAAGACCAAATACCTAAGGCTATTTTATTTATGAAATTCAAAAAAATATTTTAAAACGGTTGCAGGAACTTCAAAATGCGGAAAATGTCCGATACCTTCGAGTTCGATGATGTCTTTTTGGGCGGGCAGAACCTCGCGGAATCTTTTGACCAGATGCCGGCCCGAAACTTTATCCTCAAGCCCGTTGATAAACCGAAAGGGCTGTTGCATATTTTTTAACGCACCGACCCAGCGGCTTCGGTATTTTTCGCGTTCCCGCATATAGCGGATCAGTTTGTGCGAAATCCGGCGTCCGCCGTTATATTGAAAAAGCTTGATAAAATCATCCATTTCGCTCGTCGTCGGCCGTGTCTTTTCGCCGAAAACCGACGCCAAAGACGCCCGAAATTTTTTATCGGGAATCAACCGGCCGAACAGAAAACCGATCGGTGAGATGAGAATCTTTTGAGCCAGGATCGGACGATGCGTTTCGGGAAACAAAGCACCATTTAGAAAGCAGATCGTTTCGATCTCGAAATCGAGGCGGTTTTCACCTTCGCGGGCAAGCAGTTCCTGCGTGATCGTGTTGCCGTAGTCGTGAGCGAGAATGTGGAGTTTCTTTATCTTCAAATGCCCGATCAAACCCTGCAGAACATCGGCTTGAGCAAAGGTCGTATAGTCAAAACTTTTCGGTTTATCAGAAAAACCGTAACCGATCAGATCGAACGTAACGGGCGAAAATCTTTCGGCAAGTTTGTCCCAAATTTTGTGATAATCAAACGAAGCCGTCGGAAAACCGTGCAGACAGAGCAATTTCGGTTTTCCGTTCTCAATGCTTTGATAAAAAATCTTATTGCCCTCGAAATCAAAATATCTTCCGCTTTTTTTCCATTCACTCAAATTCAGGCTTCTCATATCGCTGTTAAATACAAAACCGTAACGCCAACGTCCCGCTGGCAGTCGTGGCGTGCGTCCCGCCGCCACATCAAGTATTCAGTTTGATGGCAACTTGATATTATGTCGAGTTGAATCTGAAACCGAGACGGTTTCAGGACTGCCAGCGGGACGCCGGCGTTACATCATATCTTTCGGAGATAATTTTCGTATATTTCGACAAAATGTTAAAATCTTTGCACTTAAAAAAATTGGCATTGAACTAAAAGTAAGGTTGAAAGACAATTATCCACAGATAAACACAGATGAACACGGATGATTGTAGAGAAGTAATTCATTGCTTAACATAGCTTTATAACACTTTAATAATCAATCAAAATCTGTGTCTATCGGTGTTCATCTGTGGATAAAAATAAAAAGTAATTCTTTTAGAGCAATACCAAAAAATTAGAAAGACAGGGGAAGAAAAATTTATGCGTTGGAGAGATC